>NZ_QPET01000017.1:0-58360 GCF_008368855.1 Bacillus sp. TE8-1
GGACGTCGCCAAGCAACTAAACACGAGTCAAATGACTCGTGTTTTTTCGTGTTTTCTTTTATAATCCATAGTAATTAAAAAAATGTGCTTAAATAATTACTATTTTGATTAAATGCAGGGGAATGTGGCTAGGATAGTGAATAAGCAAAAGAGTTGCAAATTTTATTAATACGTATATAATTAAAGTCAAAGATAGTCAAAGTCAATAAAGGTGGCGGATAAATGAGAAATATATCTGATATCATTGAGCAATATCTAAAGCAAGTTATTGACTTAAGTAATAATAATGTGATTGAAATCAAAAGAAATGAGATTGCGGATCGATTCGAGTGCGTACCATCTCAAATCAATTATGTAATCAATACCCGTTTTACATTAGAAAGAGGATTTATAGTAGAAAGTAAACGTGGTGGTGGAGGTTACATTCGCATTATAAAAGTCAAACTGCATGATGATATAGACATTATTGATCAAATGCTTCATATGATTGATCATAGCGTTGCACAAGGGAATGCAGAGAGTATGATTATACGTTTATTAGAAGAGGGAATTATAACAGGCCGTGAAGCAAAACTAATGTTAAGTGTACTAGATCGTTCTGTATTATCAATGGATATTCCTTCTCGAGATGAACTTAGGGCTCGAATATTATGCGCAATGTTAAGAACACTGAAATATAAATAAATACAGCTTTTGTAAAAGAATGATAATTAAGATAGGGCAGTTAAATATTGTAGAAGTTTTGAAAAAGAGCATGTACTTTTATCTAAATGGATTAAGGAAAGAGGACAATCTAGTAATGTATGAAAAGTATCATGAGGTAGATCGTTCCTATTGTAAAGGTGGGGATATTGATGACTTGTCAAAACTGTAATATAAGACCAGCAACTTTACATTATACAAAAGTAATCAACGAGAAGAAGGCGGAAGTTCATCTTTGTGAGCAATGTGCGGAGCAAAGTGGCTATACGTCTTTCTTTCAATCATCACAGTCTAACTTTTCATTTCATGATGTATTTGCTGGTTTATTACACGGTGAATCAACAATGTTTGGAGAAGGAAAAAACGGGTTTTCAAATACAAATACAGTAAGATGTCGAGATTGTAAGATGACATATGAACATTTTACAAAAGTGGGACGCTTTGGTTGTGCTTCTTGTTACGATACATTTAAAGGACACTTAAACCCATTGTTAAAGCGACTTCATGGTGGACATACAGAACATTGTGGAAAAATTCCGGAACGAATGGAAGGAAATATCCACTTAAAGAAAGAATTAGATGAACTAAAACTTATTCTGAAACAATATGTACAGAATGAGGAGTTTGAGAAAGCTGCTGAGGTAAGAGATGAAATTCGAGGGCTTGAAACTCAGCTTAGTGAGCATAGAGAGGGGGAGTAGTTCTATGTCACTGGACAAAATTATGAATGAAGCGATTAGTCCATGGATGAAGGGGGATGGCCCTGATTCTGATATTGTTTTAAGTAGTCGAATTCGTTTGGCTCGTAATTTTAAGCAATATCAATTTTCTACTATGCAAAACGAAGAGGAAGCTCAACAGGTTCAAGAATTATTTAAAAAGAAATTTATAAATAAATCGGTAGAGCCCTTTGGGAAGTTTGGATTATTAAAAATGAATGAATTAACGCCTCTTCAAAGGAGAGTTTTAGTCGAAAAGCATTTAATTAGTCCAAATCTCGCAGGGACCGAATATGGAGCATGTCTGTTATCAGAAAGCGAACACATTAGTGTGATGCTTAATGAGGAAGACCACATTAGGATTCAGTGCCTATTTCCAGGGCTACAGTTATCAAAGGCGCTTCAAAGCGCTAATCAAATAGATAATTGGATTGAGAAAGAGGTTGAATATGCTTTTGATGAATCACTTGGATATATTACGAGTTGTCCTACTAACGTTGGTACAGGATTAAGAGCTTCTGTAATGATTCATTTACCAGGGCTGGTTTTAACAAAAAGAATTAGCCGTATTATACAAGTAATTCAAAAATTAGGGTTAGTAGTAAGAGGAATATACGGTGAAGGTAGCGAAGCGTTAGGTAATATATTTCAAGTATCAAATCAAATGACGCTAGGGAAATCCGAAGTAGATATTATTGCAGATTTAAAGAGTGTCATGCAGCAAATTATACAACAAGAAAAATTGGCCAGAGAATTAATTGTACAAAATTCGAGCATTGAGCTTGAAGATAAGGTTTATCGTTCTTACGGTATACTAGCAAACAGTCGTTTAATTCAATCTGCAGAAGCGGCAACTTGCTTATCGGATGTACGACTTGGTATTGATCTAGGATATATAAAAGGTATATCGAGAAATATTTTGACTGAGCTAATGGTTCTTACGCAACCAGGTATTTTACAACAATATGCAGGAGGACCTTTAGGACCGGAAGAAAGAGATTATCGAAGAGCAACCTTAATCCGTGAGCGATTACGTATTGAAAAAAACTAAGCGCAAGTAGGAGGCGATTTCTATGATGTTTGGAAGATTTACAGAAAGAGCACAGAAAGTATTAGCTTTATCTCAAGAGGAAGCAATTCGCATTGGGCATAATAATATTGGAACAGAACATATTTTACTTGGGCTTGTACGCGAAGGTGAAGGAATTGCAGCAAAAGCGTTAATTGCTCTTGGATTGAGCCCGGAAAAAGTGCAAAAAGAGGTAGAAGCGTTAATTGGACGTGGAACAGAAGCTTCTCAAACTGTACATTATACACCTCGTGCTAAAAAAGTTATTGAATTGTCTATGGATGAAGCGCGTAAGCTAGGACATTCTTACGTTGGAACAGAACATATTTTACTTGGCTTAATCCGTGAAGGTGAAGGTGTAGCGGCACGTGTTTTAAATAATTTAGGCGTAAGCCTCAACAAAGCAAGACAACAAGTATTACAACTTCTTGGAAGTAACGAAGCAAGTTCAGGTCACCAAGGTGGTTCATCGACAAATGCCAATACACCGACACTAGACAGTTTAGCACGCGACTTAACAGTTGTTGCACGTGAGAATCGTTTGGATCCTGTTATTGGACGTAGTAAAGAAATTCAACGTGTAATTGAAGTGTTAAGCCGTAGAACAAAAAACAATCCAGTGTTAATTGGAGAGCCTGGTGTAGGTAAAACAGCAATTGCTGAAGGGTTAGCACAGCAAATCGTAAATAATGAAGTTCCTGAAACGTTAAGAGATAAGCGTGTTATGACACTAGATATGGGAACAGTGGTAGCTGGGACGAAATATCGTGGTGAGTTTGAAGATCGTTTAAAGAAAGTAATGGATGAAATACGTCAAGCAGGGAATATTATTCTATTTATTGATGAACTTCATACATTAATCGGTGCAGGTGGAGCAGAAGGTGCAATCGATGCATCAAATATTTTAAAACCATCTTTAGCACGCGGAGAATTACAATGTATTGGTGCGACAACTTTAGATGAGTATCGTAAATATATTGAAAAGGATGCAGCTTTAGAGAGACGTTTCCAGCCAATTCATGTTGATGAGCCGAGTCTAGAAGAATCAACTCAAATCTTGAAAGGTTTACGCGATCGTTATGAGGCGCATCACCGTGTGTCTATTACAGATGATGCAATTGATGCAGCTGTAAAACTTTCTGATCGTTATATTACGGATCGTTTCTTACCGGATAAAGCAATTGATTTAATTGATGAAGCTGCTTCAAAGGTTCGCTTACGCTCTTATACAACACCACCAAACTTAAAAGAGCTTGAAGTGAAGCTTGAGGAAATTCGAAAAGAAAAAGATGCAGCTGTACAAAGTCAAGAGTTTGAAAAGGCTGCTTCCTTACGTGATATGGAACAACGCTTACGTGAGAAATTGGAAGATACAAAGCGTCAGTGGAAAGAGCAACAAGGAAAAGAAAATTCAGAGGTTACGGTAGAAGATATTGCAAATGTCGTTTCTACATGGACACGTATCCCTGTTTCTAAACTTGCACAAACAGAGACTGATAAATTATTAAACTTAGAATCCATTCTTCATGATCGTGTCATCGGCCAGGATGAAGCGGTAGTGGCTGTAGCGAAAGCTGTTCGTCGTGCAAGAGCAGGATTGAAAGATCCGAAACGTCCAATTGGTTCATTTATTTTCTTAGGGCCAACAGGTGTAGGTAAAACAGAATTAGCAAGAGCATTGGCAGAATCTATGTTCGGTGATGAGGATGCAATGATTCGCATTGATATGTCTGAGTATATGGAGAAACATTCAACTTCTCGCTTAGTTGGTTCTCCTCCAGGATATGTTGGGTATGAAGAAGGCGGACAATTAACAGAGAAGGTTCGTCGTAAGCCGTATTCAGTTGTCCTATTAGATGAAGTAGAGAAGGCGCATCCCGATGTATTTAATATTTTACTACAGGTATTGGAAGATGGTCGTTTAACTGATTCTAAAGGACGTACAGTTGACTTCCGTAATACGATTGTTATTATGACGTCTAACGTTGGTGCTGAGGCGTTAAAACGTAACAAACATCTTGGATTTAACGTACAAGATGAAAGCCGTGATTATTCGGATATGAAAGGTAAAGTAATGGATGAGCTGAAAAAGGCATTTCGTCCAGAATTCTTAAACCGTATTGATGAAATTATCGTATTCCATATGCTTGAGAAAAAACATATTCAAGAAATTGTGACTCTTATGGTAAATCAGTTAGTGAATCGCTTAAAAGAACAAGAAATTGAATTGCAATTAACAGAAGGGGCGATTGCAGCTATTGCTGATAAAGGGTTTGATCGTGAATATGGTGCTCGTCCACTACGTAGAGCAATTCAGAAGCATGTAGAAGATAGACTATCGGAAGAACTTTTAAAAGGTGCTATTGAGAAAGGGCAAAAAGTTATCTTTGATGTAGAAGGGGAAACATTTGTCATTCATAGTGCTGAAAAGGTAAAATAAGTATAGACAAACTAAGAGGGCTACGAGATAGCCCTCTTTCTTGTACGAGAAGGTCAAATGTTTATAGATGAAAGCGAAGTGAAATATAAAAAGATATGGCTAAAAAGAAAACAAAATTCACATGTCAAGAGTGTGGTTATCAATCACCAAAATATATGGGTAAATGTCCAGGGTGTGGTCAATGGAATTCGCTTGTTGAAGAGATGGAACCCGTTGTATCATCCAGACGCCTAAATTATGCAAATGCAATTCAAACAGAAGTAACAAAACCAAGACGTCTTACAGAAGTAGAAACAAAGTCTGAGGCACGTATTGAAACAAAATTTCAGGAGTTTAACCGTGTACTAGGTGGCGGAATTGTAGATGGATCTTTAGTACTTATTGGTGGGGACCCTGGGATTGGAAAATCAACGTTATTATTACAGATTTCCTCGCAATTAGCAGATGCTTCATATGATGTATTGTATATATCAGGTGAGGAGTCAGCAAAGCAGATTAAACTTCGTGCAGATCGTTTACATGTAAATGGTAGTAATCTATTTGTTGTATCAGAGACAGATTTACAGCGTATTGCAGCACATATTGAAGAGATGAATCCTGCTTTTGTTGTTATTGATTCTATTCAAACGATACATTTACCTGAAGTGACATCAGCTCCTGGTAGTGTGGCGCAAGTACGTGAATGTACAGCAGAATTAATGAAACTTGCAAAAACAAAGGGAATCCCAATTTTTATCGTAGGGCATGTGACAAAAGAAGGTGCAATTGCGGGACCGCGTATGCTAGAACATATGGTCGATGCAGTTCTTTACTTTGAAGGAGATCGACACCATACATATCGTATTTTACGAGCTGTAAAGAATCGTTTTGGTTCTACGAATGAAATGGGTATCTTTGAAATGAAAGAACTTGGCCTTGCAGAAGTCTTAAATCCTTCTGAAATTTTCCTTGAGGAAAGACCAGTTGGAGTTGCAGGTTCAACAGTAGTTGCCTCAATGGAAGGAACAAGACCAGTTTTAGTAGAAATACAGGCATTAATTTCCCCTACTAGTTTTGGAAATCCTCGAAGAATGGCGACAGGAATTGATCATAATCGTGTCTCGCTTATTATGGCGGTACTAGAGAAAAGAACAGGTTTACTATTACAAAATCAAGATGCGTATTTAAAAGTAGCTGGTGGTTTGAAATTAGATGAACCGGCAATTGATTTAGCTGTTGCCTTAAGTATAGCTTCAAGTTTTAGAGATAAATCTACGGCACCAACTGATGCGGTAATAGGAGAAGTTGGATTAACTGGAGAAATAAGAAGAGTATCAAGAATCGAACAACGTGTACAAGAAGCAGCTAAATTAGGATTTCAACGTGCTATCATTCCTAGAAAAAATTTAGGGGGGTGGACAATTCCAGAGGGGATTGAGGTTGTAGGTGTTTCTAATTTAGGAGAAGCGCTTCGTTTGACATTAGGAGGCTAGGCTATGGAAGAAAATAAGCAACGTGTCAAAAGTATAATTAATATTTTACAGCTCGTGGCCCCGGGAACACCACTGCGCGAAGGGATAGATAATGTACTTCGCGCACAAACAGGGGGACTAATTGTTCTTGGGTATAATGAGCAGATTAAAAGCATTGTTGATGGTGGTTTTCATATTAATTGCGCATTCTCTCCTGCTAGTTTATATGAATTAGCAAAAATGGATGGAGCACTTATTTTAAATGAAACTGGAAGTAAAATTTTAATTGCAAACGCACAGTTAGTTCCGGATTCATCTATTGATTCTATTGAAACAGGTATGCGTCACCGAACAGCAGAGCGTGTAGCAAAGCAGACGGGCAGCCTTGTTGTGGCCATTTCACAAAGACGTAATGTAATTACGCTATATCAAGGGAACTTACGTTATACATTAAAAGATATAGGTGTCATTTTAACGAAGGCAAATCAAGCAATTCAAACGCTAGAAAAATATAAGGCTGTATGGAATGACGGCATTACGAATTTGGGTATTCTAGAATTTGAAGAGGTCGTTACAATGTCCGAGGTGGTTCACGTTTTACATAGTGTTGAAATGGTGCTGCGTATTAAAAATGAAATATTGAGCTATATTCATGAGTTAGGAACAGAAGGTAGGTTAATTCGTTTACAGCTTACAGAATTACTAGCTGATTTAGAGGCAGAGGCAGCATTGTTAATTAAAGATTATCACCAGGAGAAAACACAAGACCATCATCAAATATTGAAAAAGTTACAAGATCTTGCAAATACACAACTTTTAGAGGATAGTGATTTAGTTAAATTGCTTGGCTATCCAGGACAAACAAGTTTAGAAGAAAGTGTGACACCTAGAGGGTACCGAATCACAAGCAAGATTTCTCGTGTTCCGCCACTTATTATCGAGAATTTAATTAATCGATTTAAAACATTGCAAGGTGTTTGCCGAGCAACTATTAATGAATTGGATGATGTGGAAGGAATTGGAGAAGTGAGAGCGAAGAAAATACGAGAAGGTCTAAAAAGAATTCAAGAGCATCTCTATATGAGTAGACACAATTAAGAATATTACATTGATTCTATAATATAACGACACTAGAACATTTTTGGTATATGATATGATATATTGGTAAATAAAACTATTTACAAAAAAAACACGTCCGCTTTTGCATTCGGCGTTTTGATTAGCGAAACAATGGTTAATAATGAGTAGGAGGTGGTTGGATGTTAAAACGGATTGTACAGCTCTTCTTTTTAGTGATCGGGGGAGCGTTAGGGATTTACTTAATCCCAAAAATTATTAATGTATTAGATATCGGTGCGGTTCCTTTGTTGGAAGGATCGTATGTTCGTGCAATTATTGGTGCAATTATTTTATTTTTAACAACATTTTGGCTTGTAGATTATATTGTTCAACTTATTAAGCATATTGAAGAGGCTCTTGTAAAGGCGCCTGTAGCAGATGTTTTATTTGGTACATTAGGATTAATCTCTGGTCTTATTGTTGCATATTTAATTTTGATACCAATTCGTGAATTTACAATTCCAGTTATTAGTACGGTGTTGCAAGTGTTCTTCACCCTTTTACTTGGATATTTAGGATTCCAAGTAGGATTTAAAAAGAGGAATGAATTGCTAGGATTATTTACATTACCCCAACGCGGAGGTAAGAAGAAAAACAATAGTGAGAATGAAGAGGTAGAGGTCGAAGCAGAAAAATCTACGACTCATTGGAAAATTCTCGATACGAGTGTAATTATTGACGGACGTATTGCAGATATTTGCCAAACAAAGTTTTTAGAAGGAACAATTGTCATTCCGCAATTCGTATTAGAAGAGCTTCAGCATATTGCCGATTCTTCAGATGCTTTAAAGCGTAATCGTGGCCGCAGAGGGCTAGACATTTTAAATCGTATTCAAAAGGAGATGCCAATTCCGGTAGAAATTTATGAAGGCGATTTCGATGATATCCAAGAAGTAGATAGCAAGCTTGTAAAGTTGGCAAAAATCACTGGTGGAACTGTAGTAACAAACGATTTCAATTTAAACAAAGTTTCTGAATTACAAGGGGTTACGGTGTTAAACATTAATGATTTAGCTAATGCAATTAAACCAGTCGTACTCCCTGGTGAAGAATTAAGTGTTTATGTTGTGAAAGATGGTAAAGAACAAAATCAAGGTGTTGCATACTTAGATGATGGTACGATGATTGTAGTAGAAGATGGTAGAGAGTATGTGGGTTCACAACTTGACGTACTTGTTACTAGCGTATTACAAACATCGGCTGGTCGTATGATTTTCGCAAAACGTAAATTGCTAGAAAAAGCATTATAAGTAGAGGATTATTAATATGTATACATTAATTATTCCGGCAGCGGGCCAAGGAAAACGAATGGGTGCTGGTAAAAATAAGTTATTTTTACTTATAGATGAGGTACCAATTATTGTGCACACATTGCGTGCTTTTGAAAAAGATAAAGCGTGCAAAAGTATTATTATGGCAATTAACGAAGAAGAACGCCCGTATTTTGAAGAGTTAATGCAGAAGTACCAGATTGAAAAGCACGTACAATTCATTCAGGGTGGAGCCGAAAGACAAGATAGCGTCTATAACGCACTTCAGTATGCGAGTGGTGTCGAATATGTTCTTGTGCATGACGGGGCGCGCCCGTTCGTAACGAATAAAGTGATTCGCGATGTATTAACTGCAGCAGAAAAATATGGAGCTTCCATTTGTGCAGTGCCAGTAAAAGATACTGTTAAGAAAGTAGAGAAGGGTGTTGTTGTAGAAACGGTAGAGCGATCTCAACTTAACGCTGTACAAACACCACAAGGATTCTCTGTTTCTCTTTTGCTAGAAGCTCATAGAAGCGCAAAGCAAAGTTGTTTTCTTGGCACAGATGATGCAAGTCTCGTAGAACGTGTGGGGAAGCAAGTAGGTGTAGTAGAGGGGAGTTACTATAATATTAAAGTGACGACTCCGGAAGATCTATTAATTGCTGAAAGTTTCCTACGTGTTCAGAAGAAATAACATTGATGACGTGTTAATAAAGAAAAGCTCGGCAACAGCCGGGCTTTTCTTTATAAGGATAGCGATATAATATAGAGTCATAAAGCTCAGTAGTTTAGCTTAAGGAGGAAGTAAGGATGTTTCGAATTGGACAAGGTTTTGATGTACATGAATTTGCGGAAGGGCGCCCGTTGATTATCGGTGGAATTACAATTCCACACGAGAAAGGATTAATCGGTCATTCAGATGCAGATGTATTGTTACATACGATTGCTGATGCATGTTTAGGTGCGATTGCAGCAGGAGATATCGGAAAGCATTTTCCTGATACAGACCCAGCTTTTAAAGATGCAGATTCAGCTGTATTGTTACAAAAAGTTTGGGAATTTGTGCGTGAACAAGGTTACGAGTTAGGAAATTTAGATTGTACAATTATTGCTCAAAAACCAAAAATGGCACCACATATTGAGAGTATGCGTAAGCGCATTAGTGAACTGTTAGAAACGTCTATCGATAACATTAATGTAAAGGCAACAACAACAGAAAAATTAGGATTTACAGGTAGAGAAGAAGGGATTGCTTCTCAAGCGGTTGTTTTATTACAGAAAAAATAATGGTTTTTAATTCGTAAGATGGATAATCACATTTTTTTGGTGTACAATTATAGAATGTGTTGACATTAAGAATGGAAGGTGTACCAATTATGGAAAAGCAAGTGAGAGTGCGCTACGCGCCAAGTCCAACAGGACACTTACATATCGGAAATGCGCGTACGGCATTATTTAATTATTTATTTGCTCGTCATTTAGATGGCAAATTTATTATTCGTATTGAAGATACTGATGTAAAACGTAACGTGGCTGGTGGAGAAGAAAGCCAATTAAAATACTTGAAATGGCTCGGTATGGACTGGGATGAAGGTGTTGATGTTGGTGGTGAATTTGGACCATATCGCCAAACAGAGCGTTTAGATATTTATAAAAAATTATATGAAGATTTATTAGAGCGTGGTCTAGCTTATAAATGTTATATGACAGAAGAAGAGCTAGAAGCAGAGCGTGAAGGACAAATCGCTCGCGGTGAAACACCTCGTTACGCAGGTAACCACCGTGAATTAACTGAAGAACAAGTGAAAGAATTTGAAGCTGAGGGACGTATTCCAAGTATTCGTTTCCGTGTACCAGCTGATCGTGACTACACATTCAAAGATATTGTAAAAGATGAAGTTGCGTTCCATTCAAATGATTTCGGTGATTTTGTTATTGTGAAAAAGGATGGAATTCCAACTTATAACTTTGCAGTAGCAGTAGATGATCATCTAATGGAAATTACACATGTACTTCGTGGTGATGATCATATTTCAAATACACCGAAACAAATGATGATTTATGAAGCTTTCGGCTGGGATATTCCACAATTCGGTCATATGACTCTAATTGTTAATGAAAGTCGTAAAAAGTTAAGTAAGCGTGATGAATCTATTATTCAATTTATTGAGCAATATAAAGAGCTTGGGTATCTTCCAGAAGCAATCTTTAACTTTATTGCACTACTAGGTTGGTCTCCGGTAGGAGAAGAAGAAATCTTCTCTAAAGATGAGTTTATCAAAATGTTCGATGCAGCTCGTTTATCAAAATCACCTGCATTATTTGATTCTCAAAAACTAAAATGGATGAACAACCAGTATATGAAAAAGCAAGATTTAGATACGGTTGTAGAGTTAAGCTTACCGCATTTAGTGAAAGCTGGACGTGTGGGAGAAACTTTAAGCGAACAAGACCAAGCTTGGATTCGTGATGTAATTGCTTTATACCATGAACAAATGAGTTTTGGAGCTGAAATTGTAGAGCTTTCTGAAATGTTCTTTAAAGATCATGTTGATTATGAAGAAGAAGGACAAGAAGTATTAAATGGTGAACAAGTACCTGAAGTACTTCGTGCATTTGCTGGTCAAATAGAAGCTCTAGAAGCAATGGAGCCAGCAGCAATTAAGGCAGCGATTAAAGCAGTTCAAAAGGAAACAGGACATAAAGGTAAAAATTTATTTATGCCAATCCGTGTTGCAACTACAGGACAAACGCATGGTCCAGAGCTTCCGAATGCTATTGCACTTCTTGGAAAAGAAAAAGTTTTAAATCGTCTTCAAAAAGTAATTGGTTAACATTTTCTAGGTTTAGAAATATAATAAGTATACCTAAAACCTAATAAGGAAAAGCGACGAGAAGGAGAAGTAGAAAATCAGGCTTTTTACAGAGAGAACCACCTTTAGGCTGGGAGTGGTTTATAAGCGGATTTTTGAAATGCCCCTTCGAGTCTTCTGCTGAACAGCGAATTGCTTCGTGGGATGTCTTAGGCCGCAAAGTAAGCAGAAGCGGTGTACACCGTTATCATGGATGAGTTTGAGGCTTTTTTAAGCCTAAACAGAGTGGAACCGCGCTTAAAAGGCGTCTCTGTCAATATGACAGAGACGCCTTTTTTTTATACCGTGTAAATAGGTATGAATATAGAATTTATCTCCTTATATAAAGAATTAGGGGAGAAGTGATGAGTTAGGGGAGTTAGTTCGCTCGACAAAAAAGCAGCCCATAAAGGGGAGGGAACACCGATGTTTAAGAGGCTTCGGGAAGATATTGAAGTCGTTTTTGAACAGGATCCAGCGGCAAGAGGTTATTTCGAAGTCATTTTAACTTACTCTGGATTACATGCAGTTTGGGCCCATCGAATTGCACATGCTTTTTATAAAAGAAATTTTTTCTTTCTTGCACGTTTTGTTTCACAAGTGAGCCGCTTTTTTACTGGCATTGAGATCCATCCAGGAGCAACTATTGGTCGACGTTTTTTTATAGATCATGGAATGGGAGTTGTAATCGGAGAAACTTGTGAAATTGGTGATAATGTAACGATTTATCAAGGGGTTACATTAGGTGGTACAGGAAAAGAAAAAGGAAAGAGGCATCCAACAATTCAGGATAATGTATTAATTGCGACGGGTGCTAAAGTTCTTGGTTCTATTACTGTGGGAGAGAATTCTAAAATCGGAGCAGGGTCTGTCGTATTAAAAGAAGTTCCTGCACATTCTACAGTTGTAGGTATACCTGGCCGTGTCGTTATTCAAAATGGAGTAAAGATTGGTCAAGAATTAAATCACTCTGACCTTCCGGATCCGATTTTTGATAAATTAAAGGCTATGGAAGTAGAACTTGATAAATTGAAGAAACAATTGGAATTAAAGGTAGAAAGGAAGGATAAAAATGACTATTCACATTTATAATACGTTAACACGTCAAAAAGAAGAGTTTGTTCCATTAGAAGAAAATAAGGTAAAGATGTATGTATGCGGACCTACAGTTTATAACTACATTCATATTGGGAATGCAAGGCCTCCTATGGTATTCGATACAGTGCGTCGTTATTTAGAATACAAAGGATACGATGTGCAATATGTATCTAACTTTACGGATGTAGATGATAAATTAATTAAAGCGGCAAATGAATTAGGTGAAGATGTACCGACAATTGCTGATCGCTTTGTTGAAGCGTACTTTGAAGATGTAACAGCACTAGGTTGCAAACACGCAACAGTTCATCCTCGTGTAACAGAAAATATGGATATCATTATTGAATTTATTCAAGAACTTGTGAATAAAGGGTATGCATATGAATCAGAGGGTGATGTGTACTTTAAGACGAAGGAATTCGAAGGTTACGGTAAATTATCACATCAACCAATCGCAGATTTACGTCACGGTGCTCGTATTGAGGTAGGGGAAAAGAAACAAGACCCTCTTGATTTTGCTTTATGGAAAGCTGCGAAAGAAGGAGAAATCTTCTGGGAAAGCCCTTGGGGGCAAGGACGTCCAGGATGGCATATTGAATGCTCAGCAATGGCGCGTAAGTACTTAGGGGATACAATTGACATTCATGCTGGTGGTCAAGACTTGGCATTCCCACATCATGAAAATGAAATTGCGCAGTCAGAAGCATTGACTGGAAAAACGTTTGCACGTTACTGGATGCATAATGGATATATTAATATTAACAATGAGAAGATGTCTAAATCGCTTGGTAACTTTATTTTAGTTCACGATATTATTAAGCAATACGACCCGCAGTTAATTAGATTCTTTATGTTATCAGTACACTATCGTCACCCGATTAACTTTAGTGAAGAGTTATTACAAAGTACGAATAATGGATTGGAAAGAATTAAAACAGCTTATGGAAACTTAAAGCATCGTATGGAGAGTAGTACGGATTTAACGGACCATAATGAGAAATGGTTAGCTGAAATAGAGAAATTCCAGACTGCATTTGAAGAGGCAATGAATGATGACTTTAACACTGCAAATGCAATTACCGAATTATACAACGTAGCAAATCATGCAAATCAATATTTACTTGAAGAGCATACATCTAAAGTTGTGATTGAAGCATACGTAAAACAACTGGAAACGTTATTTGATATTTTAGGATTAGAATTATCAAAAGAAGAATTACTGGATGAAGAAATTGAAGAGCTTATCCAAAAGCGCATTGAAGCTCGTAAAAATCGTGATTTTGCATTGTCTGATCAAATTCGTGACGATTTAAAAGAACGTAATATTATTTTAGAAGATACCGCTCAAGGTACAAGATGGAAAAGAGGATAAGGATGATCGATGCAAAGCAATTAAACAGCTTGGCGTTAGCGTATATGGGTGATGCGGTATATGAACAATATATCCGCTATCACCTCCTTCAAAAAGGAAAAGTTCGACCTAATCAATTACACCGCTTAGGGACGAGCTTTGTTTCAGCAAAAGCACAGGCGAAAGTTGTTTATCATTTATTAGAGACGGCATTTTTGACAGAGGAAGAAGAGGCGGTATTAAGAAGAGGGCGTAATGCAAATTCAGGTACAGTTCCGAAAAATACGGATGTACAAACATATCGACATAGTACAGCCTTTGAAGCGCTAATTGGTTACCATCATTTATTAAATAATCGTGAAAGATTAGACGAAATTGTATATAAGGCAATTGCAGTTTTAGAAGAAAAGGAAGGGGGCACATCATCATGACTAGTGAATATATTATCGGACGTAACCCTGTAATTGAAGCGTTAAGATCAGGGAGAGATATTAATAAAATTTGGATCGCAGAAGGTGCTGCCAAAGGACAAGTACAAATTGTACTAGCATTAGCGAAAGAAAATAAGATTATTTTACAACATGCACCAAAGAAAAAGTTAGATCAATTAGTTGAGGGTAATCATCAAGGTGTAATTGCTCAAGTAGCTGCATATCAGTATGCAGAGTTAGAAGATTTATTCAAAGTGGCAGAAAAACGTAATGAAGATCCGTTCTTCTTGATTTTAGATGAGATTGAAGATCCGCATAACCTAGGTTCTATTATGCGTACTGCTGATGCAACAGGAGCTCATGGAATTATTATTCCGAAGAGAAGAGCTGTGGGACTTACCGCATCAGTTGCGAAAGCATCAACAGGAGCAATTGAATACATTCCTGTTGCGCGCGTAACAAACTTATCTCGTACAATTGATGAATTAAAAGAGCGTGGACTTTGGATTGCTGGTACAGATGCCAAAGGGAAAACGGATTACCGTAATTTAGATGGTACAATGCCGATTGGATTAGTAATTGGTAGTGAAGGAAAAGGTATGAGTCGTATTATTGGTGAAAAGTGTGATTTCTTAATCACTCTACCGATGGTTGGTAAAGTTACATCCTTAAATGCTTCAGTAGCCGCAAGTTTGTTAATGTATGAGGTATATCGTAAACGTCACGAAATTGGTAAATAAAAAATGAACGATATTTTAATCGTTGACGGCTACAACATTATCGGAGCTTGGGGAGATTTGAAGAAACTGCGGGATGTAGATTTACAATCATCAAGAGATGCGCTTATTGATAAGATGGCGGATTATCAAGGTTATACAGGCACAAAAGTGATGATAGTCTTTGATGCCTATACAGTCCATGGTATTGAAAAAAAGATGAAACAATCTCGTGTAGAAGTAATATTCACACGAAAGAATCAAACTGCAGACGAAAAGATAGAGCAACTTGCGATAGAGCTTAGAAATATAAATACACAAATATATGTTGCGACTTCTGATTATACAGAACAATGGGTTATATTTGCGCAAGGTGCCCTTCGAAAATCTGCGCGTGAATTAGAGTTGGAAGTACAAGCAATGGAACAACAAGTAAGAAGGCGTACAAAAGACGCGAAAGAACAGCAGCCCGCCATGCGAAAGATATTTAGTAAAGATATTACAGAAAAATTAGAAAAATTAAGAAGAGGAGAGCGTTGAAGCATTGACGCTCTTTATCTTTTTACTGTATAATATTGCTAAATAAATAGCGGTCGGAGGGATCAAGGTGGAAGCAGGCTTCGTAAGTATAGGCGACGTTACATTTCGTGATTTAGAGGATGAGGCAATCGTTGAGTTAGTTCGAAAAGGTAATACTGACGCTCTAGAATATTTAATTCACAAGTATAAGAACTTTGTTCGTGCGAAATCAAGATCTTACTTTTTAGTGGGTGCCGATCGAGAAGACATTGTTCAAGAAGGTATGATAGGGTTGTTTAAAGCAATTCGTGATTATAAAGAGGACAAGCTGTCTTCATTCAAAGCATTTGCTGAACTATGTATCACTCGACAAATTATTACCGCTATTAAAACGGCAACAAGACAAAAACATATTCCTTTAAATTCGTATGTGTCTTTAGATAAGCCGATTTACGATGAGGAATCTGATCGAACGTTATTGGATGTTATTTCTGAAGCGAAGGTGACTGATCCTGAAGAGATGATCATTAGCCAGGAAGAATATACAGACATAGAATCAAAAATATCTGAATTATTAAGCGATTTAGAAAGAAAAGTGCTTTCTTTATATTTAGATGGTCGTTCTTATCAAGAGATTTCAGAACAGTTAAACAGGCATGTGAAATCTATTGATAACGCTTTACAAAGAGTAAAGAGGAAATTGGAACGATATATGGAAATGAGAGAAAGTACAACTTTAAATTCATAAGAAGTAACAAGTGCTGCAGGTGTAAAATAAATCACCTGTTTTCTTTTGTAGAGAGTACAAAATGCATGTCATTGACATTGTCTTTTATTGTATGATACATTTTTAGGGACATAATGTTACAAGGTTGGTGTAACTAATGAGGAAAAAAGTTGTACTCTCATGTGAAGAGTGTAAAAATCGAAACTACTCTACTATGAAAGATACGAGCTCAATAGAGCGACTTGAAATAAAAAAGTTTTGTAAAACATGCAATCAGCATACAGTTCACAAGGAAACAAAATAAATAATTGAAATAATACACTGGAGGTCCCGCAGATGCGTTTAACGAACTTTTTCGGCGATGTAGGTCGCGAAATGAAAAAAGTAAGTTGGCCTAAAAAAGATGAATTACTCCGCTCAACAGCGACTGTTGTTGCTACAGTTGTGTTCTTTGCGATTTTCTTCGCAGTAGTTGATATGGGCATTTCTTCTTTAATTCGGTTAATTCTTGGTTAATTCTTGAATAAGAAGCACTTATCCATGATATAATGTTATTTATAAGAACTGTGTAAAAGCCCGGTGAACGGGTTTTTTCATTTGCGCAAAAAAATGTACGTCAGGGAGGGAAGGACGCTCGTCCTAAATGAATGGAAAAAAGTTGGTATGTTGTCCATACTTATTCTGGATATGAAAATAAAGTAAAAGCAAACCTAGAGAAACGTGTAGAATCAATGGGTATGCAAGATAAAATTTTCCGTGTTGTTGTCCCGGAAGAAGTAGAAGTAGAAATGAAAAACGGAAAAGAAAAATTAATGAAAAGAAAAGTGTTCCCAGGTTATGTATTAGTAGAATTAATCATGACTGATGACTCTTGGTATGTTGTACGTAACACGCCGGGTGTAACTGGGTTCGTTGGTTCTTCTGGTTCTGGATCTAAACCATCACCTCTATTAGAAGAGGAAGTTGTTACCATTATGAAACATATGGGAATGGACAACGAAGTGGTTGATTTCGACTTTGAACTTCATGAGACAGTACGTGTAAATGAGGGGCCATTCGCAGATTATACAGGTGCTATTGAAGAAATTGATGTGGAGAAGAAAAAGGTTAGCGTGCTTGTGGACATGTTTGGTCGCGAGACTCCAGTTGAACTTGACTTCCATCAAATTGAAAAATTATAAAATGAAACTTGAAATGAATTGTAAAAAGTGATAATATCTTTTAAGTCAGTACGTCTTCGTTATCGGAGACGTTTTTTGAAAGATTTTATCCTTACAGATAAAATATGACGTGGGAGGGCAAATCACTGTCCAATTGACCACATCACGGACTTAAGGAGGTGTGTCTCGTGGCTAAAAAGGTAATTAAAATGGTAAAGCTTCAAATTCCTGCAGGTAAAGCTAACCCAGCTCCACCAGTTGGTCCAGCATTAGGACAAGCAGGTGTTAACATCATGGGCTTCTGTAAAGAGTTTAACGCTCGTACAGCAGATCAAGCTGGTCTTATCATCCCTGTTGAAATTACGGTATTTGAGGACCGTTCATTCACTTTCATTACTAAAACTCCTCCTGCTGCTGTTCTTCTTAAGAAAGTAGCTGGTATTGAGTCTGGTTCTGGTGAACCAAACCGTAATAAAGTGGCAACTGTTAAGCGTGATAAAGTACGCGAAATCGCTGAAACTAAAATGCCTGACCTAAACGCTGCTAGCGTAGAAGCTGCAATGCGTATGGTTGAAGGTACTGCACGCAGTATGGGCATCGTTATCGAAGACTAATTCGATTTGTTTTTAAAAAAGGTTGCGGGTCTGGAATTCCAATTCGCAACCTTTATTATCGTAAATGATTATCGTTTTTAAATAAATGGATGGCGCTCATCCTCAGGTTATACCTGAAAACAGGCGTAAACGTGGGAGGTTATTCCGCTAAAACCACATTCGAGGAGGAAATAAAAATGGCTAAAAGAGGTAAAAAGTACGTAGAAGCTGCAAAGCTTGTTGATCGTGCAGCTGCTTACTCTGCAACAGAAGCAGTAGAATTAGTAAAGAAAACAAACACAGCTAAATTTGATGCAACTGTAGAAGCTGCATTCCGTTTAGGTGTTGACCCTAAGAAAGCTGACCAACAAATCCGTGGTGCAGTTGTTCTTCCACACGGTACTGGTAAAGTACAACGTGTATTAGTATTTGCTAAAGGTGAAAAAGCTAAAGAAGCTGAAGCTGCTGGAGCTGACTTCGTAGGCGATACTGATTACATCGGTAAAATCCAACAAGGTTGGTTCGATTTCGATGTAGTAGTAGCAACTCCTGACATGATGGGTGAAGTTGGTAAACTTGGTCGCGTATTAGGACCTAAAGGTTTAATGCCAAACCCTAAAACTGGAACAGTTACTTTCGATGTAACTAAAGCTGTTAACGAAATCAAAGCTGGTAAAGTTGAATACCGCGTTGATAAAGCTGGTAACATCCACGTTCCAATCGGTAAAGTATCTTTCGAAGATGCTAAATTAGTAGAAAACTTCAAAACAATTGCTGACACTTTACAAAAAGTTAAGCCAGCTGCTGCAAAAGGTACTTACATGAAGAACGTAACAGTTGCTTCTACAATGGGACCTGGCGTACGTGTAGACGTTTCTACATTAGCGTAAATTTTGGAAGTTGACTTCATAAAGAAGTTTTAATATAATCATTTATGTTGTGAATTTAATTAGTGTACCGTAGACAGTAGGTGTCAATAGACTTAATTTCCTACCTAGGTGTTAATATACGAAGCGGAATCTTTTTTCTGTGACTATATGCCTCCATGTCTACAAGTTGGGCATGGAGGTTTTTAGTGCACTTTCGGTACATCTTCTATATAATCTACAGGAGGTGTAATAACATGAGCAAAGTAATCGAAACTAAACAACAAGTTGTAACTGAAATCGCGGACAAACTTCGCGCTAGTAAATCTACAATCGTTGTTGACTACCGTGGTTTAACAGTTTCTGAAGCAACAGAATTACGTAAGCAATTACGTGAAGCTGGCGTTGAGTTCAAAGTTTACAAAAACTCTCTAACTCGTCGTGCTGCAGAATCTGCTGAAATGGCTGAGTTAAATGAATTCTTAACAGGACCAAACGCAATCGCGTTCAGTAACGAGGATGTAGTTGCTCCTGCGAAAGTATTAAACGACTTCGCTAAAGATCATGAAGCTTTAGAAATTAAAGCGGGCGTAATCGAAGGTAAACTTGTAACACTTGATGAGGTTAAAGCAATTGCTACTCTTCCATCACGTGAAGGCTTACTTTCTATGCTTCTTAGCGTTCTTCAAGCTCCAATCCGTAACCTTGCACTTGCTACTAAAGCAGTTGCAGACCAAAAGGAAGAGCAAGGCGCTTAATTTTTTAAAAGATAATTACGTATTATCGATAAAACAATACAAACCTATTTAAGGGAGGATATTTACAATGACTAAAGAACAAATCATTGAAGCAGTTAAATCTATGACTGTATTAGAACTTAACGACTTAGTAAAAGCTATCGAGGAAGAATTCGGCGTAACTGCTGCTGCTCCTGTAGCTGTTGCTGGTGGCGCTGGAGAAGCTGCTGCTGAGAAAACTGAATTTGATGTGGAACTAACTAGCGCTGGTGCACAAAAAATCAAAGTTATCAAAGTTGTTCGTGAAATCACTGGTCTTGGCTTAAAAGAAGCTAAAGAATTAGTTGACAACACTCCAAAAGTAATCAAAGAAGCTGCTGCTAAAGAAGAAGCTGAAGAAATCAAAGCTAAACTTGAAGAAGTTGGCGCTGCTGTAGAAGTTAAGTAATTAACTTTTGATGCTTTAAAAAAAGCTCGCTCTCATGCGAGCTTTTTTTTTAACTGTAAAGAAAAGAGGTGGCCATATGGCAGACCATTATTTTTCTAACGACCCTTCTAGTAAAAGTGATCGTAAGCGATGGGAGTTTGCTCTTCGTGGATCTCGATTTACTTTCTTATCTGATCATGGGGTGTTCTCGAAAAACGAAGTGGACTTTGGTTCCCGTCTTTTAATTGAAGCGTTTCAAATGCCAGATATTAAAGGTAATATATTAGACGTAGGTTGCGGATACGGTCCTATTGGTTTGTCGTTAGCGAAAGAGTTTCAAGGTCGTGAAGTTCACATGGTGGATGTGAACGAGAGGGCACTTGGGCTTGCGAGAGAAAACGCCGCTAATAACAAAATCGAGAATATACGTATTTTTCAAAGTAGCGTCTATGAAAATGTAGATGGTAAGTATGCTGCTATTCTATCTAACCCTCCGATTCGTGCGGGTAAAGATATCGTACATGAGATTTTAGAAAAAGCTGTGGAGTATTTAGTTCCAGATGGAGAGCTTTGGATTGTTATTCAAAAGAAACAAGGTGCACCGTCTGCGCTAAAAAAACTAGAAGAAGTATTTTCTGAAGTTGAGGTTGTAGAAAAGAAAAAAGGATATTATATCATAAAATCAAAAAAACGTTGACGGTTATTTTTGGCTATGTTAACATTATACAATGCCAATATATGATTTTCTGCGTTGAGAAAGATGTATATTTTTGTTTCTCTTGGAAAAGATAGTAAAATCAGCAGATTATGAAACAGAATGATGGTTTTCTTATAGAAGCCATTTTTCTTTTTTGAGCAGGTAGAAAGACTCAACGTATTTATCTTTAAGAGAAAGAGACTACGCTAATAGCAGTAGTTGTATTTATTTGTGATTTTGCACAAATTTTTTTGTGCATTTATAATACTCATGATTTGAGGGGTGAAGCAGTTGACAGGTCAACTAGTTCAATACGGACGCCACCGCCAACGAAGAAGTTATGCCCGTATTAGTGAAGTATTAGAGTTACCAAATCTTATCGAAATTCAAACCTCTTCTTATCAGTGGTTTCTTGATGAGGGTTTGCGAGAAATGTTCCAAGACATTTCTCCGATTGAAGACTTTACGGGAAATCTATCGCTTGAATTTATCGACTACAGCTTAGGTGAACCTAAATACTCTGTAGACGAATGCAAAGAGCGTGATGTGACGTATGCAGCACCACTTCGTGTAAAAGTGCGTCTAATCAACAAGGAAACTGGTGAAGTAAAAGAACAAGATGTGTTCATGGGAGATTTCCCACTCATGACAGAGACTGGAACATTCGTAATTAACGGTGCAGAACGTGTTATCGTTTCCCAGTTAGTTCGCTCTCCAAGCGTATACTATAGTGGCAAAGTGGATAAAAACGGAAAACGTGGTTTTACTGCTACTGTAATTCCAAACCGCGGAGCTTGGTTAGAGTATGAGACAGATGCTAAGGATGTTGTATATGTGCGTATTGACCGTACGCGTAAACTTCCTGTAACTGTTTTGTTACGCGCATTAGGGTTTGGCTCTGATCAAGAAATCACCGAGCTTTTAGGTGATAACGAATACTTAAGCAACACATTAGAAAAAGACAACACAGATAGCACAGAAAAAGCATTGCTTGAAATTTATGAGCGTCTACGTCCTGGTGAACCACCAACAGTAGAAAATGCTAAGAGCTTACTTGTGTCTCGTTTCTTTGATCCAAAGCGCTACGATTTAGCAAATGTAGGTCGCTATAAGATCAACAAGAAGTTACACATTAAAAACAGATTGTTTAATCAACGTTTAGCTGAAACATTAGTGGATCCAGAAACTGGTGAAATTTTAGCGGCAGAAGGAACAATCTTAGATCGTCGTACACTTGATCGCATTTTACCTTACTTAGAGAAAAACATTGGATTCAAAACAGCGAAACCAATGGGTGGAGTGGTAGAAGGCGATGTTGAGCTGCAATCTATTAAGATTTATGCTCCTGAGTCGGAAGGCGAACGCGTAATTAATGTAATTGGTAATGCAAACATTACTCGTGATGTGAAACACATCACACCAGGTGATATCCTTGCTTCTATCAGTTACTTCTTCAACCTACTATACAAAGTAGGGGATACAGATGATATTGACCATTTAGGAAACCGTCGTCTGCGTTCTGTTGGAGAACTGTTACAAAATCAATTCCGTATCGGTCTTTCTCGTATGGAACGTGTTGTTCGTGAGAGAATGTCGATCCAAGATACAAATGCAATTACACCACAGGCACTAATTAATATTCGTCCTGTTATTGCATCTATTAAAGAGTTCTTCGGAAGTTCTCAGTTATCTCAGTTTATGGACCAAACAAACCCATTAGCAGAGTTAACTCACAAACGAAGACTATCTGCATTAGGACCTGGTGGTTTAACGCGTGAGCGCGCAGGCTTTGAAGTGCGTGACGTTCATTACTCTCACTACGGTCGTATGTGTCCGATTGAAACACCAGAGGGACCAAACATCGGTTTGATTAACTCATTATCTTCGTTCGCGAAAGTAAATGAGTTTGGTTTCATTGAAACACCATACCGTCGTGTTGACCCAGAAACTGGTCTTGTAACAGGGCATGTTGATTACTTAACAGCAGATGAAGAAGATAACTATGTTGTAGCCCAAGCGAATATGAAATTATCTGACGAAGGTGAATTCCTAAGTGAAGATATCGTAGCTCGTTTCCGTGGTGAAAACATTGTCACAAATAGAGAACGCATCGACTACATGGATGTATCTCCAAAACAAGTAGTGTCGGCAGCGACAGCTTGTATTCCGTTCTTAGAAAACGATGACTCTAACCGCGCACTTATGGGAGCGAACATGCAACGTCAGGCGGTTCCGTTAATGAATCCGGAATCTCCGATTGTAGGTACAGGTATGGAGTACGTATCAGCAAAAGACTCAGGTGCTGCAGTAATCTGTAAACATCCTGGTATTGTTGAGCGCGTAGAAGCACGTGAAGTTTGGGTACGTCGCTATGTAGAAGTTGACGGTCAAACAGTAAAAGGCGACTTAGATCGCTACAAAATGCAAAAATTCATTCGTTCTAACCAAGGAACTTGTTACAACCAACGTCCAATCGTAAGTGTTGGAAATGAAGTTGTAAAAGGTGAAATCCTTGCGGATGGTCCTTCTATGGAATTAGGTGAACTAGCACTTGGACGTAACGTGCTTGTTGGCTTCATGACTTGGGACGGTTATAACTACGAGGATGCGATCATCATGAGTGAGCGCCTTGTAAAAGATGATGTGTACACTTCTATTCATATTGAAGAATATGAATCAGAAGCTCGTGATACGAAGCTTGGACCAGAAGAAATTACACGTGACATTCCAAACGTTGGGGAAGACGCATTACGTAACCTTGACGAGCGCGGTATCATTCGCGTTGGTGCTGAAGTAAAAGATGGAGATTTACTTGTTGGTAAAGTAACACCTAAAGGTGTAACAGAATTAACAGCTGAAGAACGTCTATTACATGCTATCTTTGGAGAAAAAGCGCGTGAAGTACGTGATACATCACTACGTGTACCACACGGTGGTGGCGGTATTATCTTAGACGTAAAAGTATTCAACCGTGAAGATGGCGATGAATTGCCACCAGGCGTGAATCAACTTGTACGTGCATATATCGTTCAAAAACGTAAAATTTCTGAAGGTGACAAGATGGCCGGACGTCACGGTAACAAAGGTGTTATTTCTCGTATTTTACCAGAAGAAGATATGCCTTACCTACCAGACGGTACGCCAATCGATATCATGTTAAACCCATTAGGGGTACCATCTCGTATGAATATCGGTCAGGTATTAGAGCTTCATCTTGGTATGGCAGCAAGATACCTTGGCATTCACATTGCAACACCAGTATTCGATGGTGCTCGTGAGGAAGATGTTTGGGGCACAATTGAAGAAGCTGGTATGGCAAATGACGCGAAAACAATCCTGTATGACGGACGTACTGGTGAACCATTCGATAACCGCGTATCTGTTGGTGTCATGTATATGATCAAACTTGCGCACATGGTTGACGATAAACTTCATGCTCGTTCTACTGGACCATACTCACTTGTAACGCAGCAACCTCTTGGAGGTAAAGCTCAGTTCGGTGGACAGCGTTTCGGTGAGATGGAGGTTTGGGCACTTGAAGCTTACGGTGCTGCTTATACTCTTCAAGAAATCTTAACAGTGAAGTCTGATGATGTTGTTGGACGTGTTAAGACTTATGAAGCAATTGTTAAAGGCGAAAATGTTCCAGAACCAGGCGTTCCTGAATCATTCAAAGTATTGATTAAAGAGCTGCAAAGTTTAGGTATGGACGTTAAAATGATGTCTAGCGACGATACAGAAATTGAAATGCGTGATACAGAAGATGACGATGATCATCAATCAGCAGATAAATTGAATGTCGAAGTTGAGACAACTAAGGAATAATTGGGATAACCTGTAGACTAAAAGGGAGGTAGGCCCCTTGATAGATGTAAATAACTTTGAATATATGAAGATTGGACTTGCTTCACCTGACAAGATTCGTTCTTGGTCATACGGTGAAGTTAAGAAACCAGAAACTATTAACTATCGTACGTTAAAGCCTGAAAAAGATGGCTTGTTCTGTGAGCGTATTTTCGGACCACAAAAGGACTGGGAATGTCATTGCGGAAAATACAAACGTGTACGTTATAAAGGTGTAGTTTGTGATCGATGTGGCGTTGAAGTAACGCGTGCAAAAGTACGTCGTGAACGTATGGGTCATATCGAATTAGCTGCTCCTGTATCTCATATTTGGTATTTCAAAGGTATCCCGAGCCGCATGGGACTTGTCTTAGACATGTCCCCTCGCGCGCTTGAAGAAGTAATTTATTTCGCTTCTTATGTTGTAACAGAAAGTGGAGATACACCACTTGATAAGAAGCAATTACTTTCTGAAAAAGAATACCGTGCATATCGTGATCGATATGGTAGCACATTCCAAGCTGCTATGGGTGCAGAAGCAATTAAAAAGCTACTACAAGACATCGATTTAGATAAAGAAGTAGACTTCTTAAAAGAAGAATTAAAAACAGCACAAGGACAACGCCGTACTCGTGCTATTAAACGTCTAGAAGTATTAGAAGCATTCCGTAACTCTGGAAATGAACCGTCTTGGATGATCTTAGATGTTCTACCAGTAATCCCACCAGAACTACGCCCAATGGTACAGTTAGACGGTGGACGTTTTGCTACTTCTGACTTAAACGACTTATACCGTCGTGTAATTAACCGTAACAACCGTTTAAAACGTCTATTGGACTTAGGTGCACCAAGCATCATCGTTCAAAACGAAAAACGTATGTTACAAGAAGCTGTAGACGCATTAATCGATAATGGTCGTCGTGGCCGTCCAGTTACTGGGCCAGGTAACCGTCCATTAAAATCACTATCTCACATGCTTAAAGGTAAACAAGGACGTTTCCGTCAAAACTTATTAGGTAAACGTGTTGACTACTCTGGTCGTTCTGTAATCGTTGTAGGACCGAACTTAAAGATGTATCAATGTGGATTACCAAAAGAAATGGCGCTTGAACTGTTCAAACCTTTCGTAATGAAAGAGTTAGTTGAAAAAGGATTAGCACATAACATTAAGAGTGCGAAACGTAAAATCGAGCGTGTACAACCTGAAGTTTGGGACGTTTTAGAGTCTGTGATTAAAGAACATCCAGTACTTCTAAACCGCGCACCAACACTTCACCGTCTTGGTATCCAGGCGTTTGAACCTACATTAGTAGAAGGTCGCGCAATCCGTCTTCACCCACTTGTATGTACTGCATACAACGCGGACTTTGACGGTGACCAAATGGCCGTTCACGTACCTTTATCATCAGAAGCTCAAGCTGAAGCTCGTCTTCTTATGTTAGCGGCACAAAACATCTTGAACCCGAAAGACGGTAAACCAGTTGTTACTCCATCTCAGGATATGGTATTAGGTAACTATTACTTAACACTTGAGCGTGAAGGTGCAATCGGTGAAGGTATGGTCTTCAAAGATGCAAATGAAGCATTGCTTGCATATCAAAATGGATATGTTCATCTTCATACACGTGTTGCAGTAGCTGCAAGTGCAGTAAACAACGCAACATTTACTGAAGAGCAAAAGAGTATGCTTCTATTAACAACAGTTGGTAAATTAATATTTAACGAAATCTTACCAGAGTCGTTCCCTTATATTAATGAACCAACAAATTCAAACCTTGAAAAAGAAACACCAGCGAAATATTTCGTTGAAAAAGGTGCAAACATTAAAGAAATTATTGCTAGTCGCGAAGAAGTGGCGCCATTTAGCAAGAAGATCCTTGGTAACATCATTGCGGAAGTGTTCAAACGTTTCCAAATTACAGAAACGTCTCGCATGCTTGACCGTATGAAAAACTTAGGATTCAAGTACTCTACAAAAGCTGGTATTACAGTTGGGGTATCTGACATTCTTGTATTAGGCGAAAAAGATGAAATTCTCCACGAAGCACAAGCAAAAGTAGATAATGTAATTAAACAATTCCGTCGCGGTTTAATCACGGAAGAAGAACGTTACGATCGCGTTATCTCTATTTGGAGTAATGCAAAAGATGTTATCCAAGGAAAACTGATGAAATCCTTGAATAAACGCAACCCAATCTTCATGATGAGTGACTCAGGTGCCCGTGGTAACGCATCTAACTTTACTCAGCTTGCTGGTATGCGTGGTCTTATGGCCAATCCATCTGGTCGTATCATCGAACTTCCAATCAAATCGAGTTTCCGTGAAGGTTTAACAGTACTTGAGTACTTCATCTCTACGCATGGTGCGCGTAAAGGTCTTGCCGATACAGCACTTAAAACTGCCGATTCTGGTTACTTAACACGTCGTCTTGTTGACGTTGCACAAGATGTAATCGTTCGTGAAGATGATTGTGGAACAGATCGCGGTTTATTAATTGGTGCGATTAAAGAGGGTAATGAAGTTATCGAGTCATTATATGATCGTCTTGTTGGACGTTTTGCAAGAAAAACTGTAAAACATCCTGAAACAGGTGAAGTATTAGTTGCTGAAAATCAATTAATTACTGAAGATATCGCTCATATCGTTGAAAATTCGGGTGTTGAAACTGTAAACATTCGTTCAGCGTTTACGTGTAACACTCGCCACGGTGTATGTAAGAAGTGTTACGGTCGTAACTTAGCAACTGGAACAGACGTAGAAGTAGGAGAAGCGGTAGGTATTATCGCAGCTCAATCTATCGGTGAGCCAGGTACACAGTTAACGATGCGTACATTCCATACAGGTGGGGTTGCCGGAGATGATATTACTCAAGGTTTACCTCGTATCCAAGAGATCTTCGAAGCTCGTAATCCGAAAGGTCAGGCAGTTATCAGTGAAATCGACGGTGTTATCGCAGCGATCAACGACGTTAAAGATCGCCAAGAAGTAGTTGTACAGGGTGAAGTTGAAGCTCGTACGTATGCTATTCCTTACGGTGCTCGTCTGAAAGTAACTCCAGGACAGCCAATTAGCCATGGTAAAGAGTTAACAGAAGGTTCTATTGATCCGAAAGAATTACTAAAAGTAACGGACATTACGGCGGTTCAAGAATACTTATTACGTGAAGTTCAAAAAGTATACCGTATGCAAGGGGTAGAAATTGGTGACAAACACGTAGAAGTAATGGTACGTCAAATGTTACGTAAAGTTCGTGTAAGTGATGCAGGTGAAACAGATGTATTACCAGGAACATTACTAGATATCCATCAGTTCACTGATGCGAATGCTAAGGTCTTACTGCAAGGTAAGCAACCAGCAACAGCTAGACCTGTTCTACTTGGTATTACAAAAGCTTCACTTGAAACAGATTCATTCTTATCTGCAGCATCGTTCCAAGAAACAACTCGTGTCTTAACTGATGCAGCAATTAAGGGTAAACGCGATGAACTTCTAGGATTAAAAGAAAATGTTATTATCGGTAAACTTGTTCCTGCTGGAACAGGTATGAATCGTTATCGCAAAGTGGATCTTGTAAAAACAACACAAGATGACATGAATGTAGAAAACGATGAGGTTTATGTGGAACAGTAAAATTTTCCGGCATAAATTTTGTATAAAAACAATTAATCTTAGTTGACATTGTATGAGTCAAAATGTTACTATAATCAAGGTTGCTCCTGAACGATGCTTTGGAGGATATTTATATGTCTTATCAAAAAGTATCAACTGCTGAAAATGTAGTCGTTGGTCATAAACGTACATTGGAGGCAATCAAAAATGGTACAGTTAAAGAAGTTGTCATCGCAGAGGATGCTGACATGCGGTTAACCCATGCTATCATTCGTGTTGCAATGCAATATAACGTGCCCATAACAAAAGTTGAATCAGTTCGTAAGCTTGGTAAAGCTTCGGGGATTCAAGTGGGAGCTTCAGCAATAGGAATAATAAGTTAAAACTGTTTTTGTGAGGAGAGAGCATTTGCTCTTCCTTGCAAAAACTTTGTTTTCAACTAATAATGAACCACCTGGATATGTGGTCATACAAACATGCGAAGGGAGGATAATCAAATGCCTACTATTAACCAATTAGTGAGAAATGGTCGTACTGATAAAGTATGGAAATCTAAATCACCTGCGTTAAACAAAGGTTTTAACTCTTTAAAGAAAAAATCAACTGATATCTCTGCACCTCAAAAACGTGGTGTATGTACTCGTGTTGGTACAATGACTCCAAAGAAACCTAACTCAGCGTTACGTAAATACGCTCGTGTACGTTTAACAAACGGTATCGAGGTTACAGCTTACATCCCAGGTATCGGTCATAACCTACAAGAGCATAGCGTAGTATTAATTCGCGGTGGTCGTGTAAAGGATTTACCGGGGGTACGTTACCACATCGTTCGTGGTGCGCTTGACACAGCTGGTGTTGACAAACGTATGCAAGGACGTTCTAAATATGGTACTAAGAGACCAAAACCTGCTAAAAAATAATAACTTTAAAATGAAAGGAGGAACTCAATATGCCTCGTAAAGGACCTGTTGCGAAACGTGACGTGTTACCAGATCCAATGTACAATTCGAAGCTAGTAACACGCCTTATCAACAAAATGATGGTTGACGGTAAAAAAGGTAAATCTCAAACAATTCTTTATAATGCGTTCGATATCGTAAACGAACGTACTGGTAAAGAGCCAATGGAAGTATTCGAGCAAGCTCTTAAGAACATCATGCCTGTTCTTGAAGTACGCGCTCGTCGTGTTGGTGGTGCTAACTACCAAGTTCCAGTTGAGGTTCGTCCAGAACGCCGTACAACTTTAGGTCTTCGTTGGTTAGTAAACTACGCTCGTCTTCGTGGTGAAAAAACTATGGAAGAGCGTCTTGCTAACGAAATCTTAGATGCAGCTAACAACGCTGGTGCATCTGTTAAGAAACGTGAAGACACTCATAAAATGGCAGAAGCTAACAAAGCATTTGCTCATTACCGTTGGTAGGATTCAACGTAAAATAAATGTAAGCATAAACCGCTTTATTTGTCGCTTATGGAAGTGTGGAGAGGGAGAATGCCTCTCCCTTTCATCGGGCGCTCGTTTTACATAATGAGAGTACTGGACATACTGACATGTGTAACAATATAAAGTGGCTTTTTTGCTACTTAAAATAAAAAAATCCAATCCATATATGGAAGGAGCAAGACACCAAATGGCAAGAGAGTTCTCTTTAGAAAACACTCGTAATATTGGTATCATGGCTCACATCGATGCTGGTAAAACAACAGCAACTGAGCGTATTCTGTACTACACAGGACGTATTCATAAAATCGGTGAAACTCACGAAGGTGCATCTCAGATGGACTGGATGGAGCAAGAGCAAGAGCGTGGTATCACAATTACTTCTGCTGCAACTACAGCACAATGGAAAGGTCATCGTGTAAACATCATTGATACTCCAGGACACGTAGATTTCACAGTAGAAGTAGAACGTTCTTTACGCGTACTTGATGGCGCTGTAGCGGTACTTGATGCGCAATCTGGTGTAGAACCACAAACAGAAACTGTTTGGCGTCAGGCTACTACTTACGGCGTACCTCGTATCGTATTCGTTAACAAAATGGATAAGATCGGTGCAGATTTCTTATACTCTGTAGGAACAATCCACGATCGTTTACAAGCAAACGCACATCCAATTCAGTTACCAATCGGTGCTGAAGATGAGTTCAATGGTATCATTGACCTTGTTGAAGAGTGTGCTTACATGTACGGCAACGATTTAGGAACAGACATTCAACGTGTTGAAATTCCTGAAGAGCACAAAGAATTAGCTGAAGAATACCGTGGAAAACTTATTGAAGCGGTAGCTGAGCTTGATGAAGAAATGATGATGAAGTACCTAGAAGGTGAAGAAATCACTGTAGAAGAGCTTAAAGCTGGTATCCGTAAGGCTACAACTTCTGTAGAATTCTTCCCAGTAATCTGTGGTTCTGCATTCAAAAACAAAGGTGTTCAAATTCTGTTAGACGCAGTTATCGACTACCTTCCATCACCACTAGATGTACCTGCTATTAAAGGTACTCTACCGGATACAGATGAAGAAGTAGAACGTAAGTCTAGCGATGAAGAACCATTCGCAGCTTTAGCATTCAAAATCATGACTGACCCTTATGTTGGTAAGTTAACGTTCTTCCGTGTGTACTCTGGTGTGTTAAACTCTGGATCATACGTGAAAAACTCAACTAAAGGTAAGCGTGAGCGTGTAGGTCGTATCCTACAAATGCACGCTAACAGCCGTGAAGAGATTTCAACAGTTTACGCTGGTGATATCGCTGCTGCTGTAGGTTTAAAAGATACTACTACTGGTGATACTCTTTGTGACGAGAAGAGCCTTGTTATCCTTGAGTCTATGGAATTCCCAGAGCCAGTTATCTCTGTAGCTATCGAACCAAAATCTAAAGCTGACCAAGATAAAATGGGTACAGCATTATCTAAGCTTTCTGAAGAAGATCCAACATTCCGTGCTCACACTGACCAAGAAACTGGCCAAACTATCATCGCTGGTATGGGTGAACTTCACCTTGATATCATCGTTGACCGTATGCGTCGTGAATTCAAAGTGGAAGCAAACGTTGGTGCTCCTCAGGTAGCATACCGTGAGACTTTCCGCGCTGCTGCGAAAGTTGAAGGTAAGTTCGCTCGTCAATCTGGTGGTCGTGGACAATTCGGTCACGTTTGGATTGAGTTTGAACCTAACGAAGAAGGTAAAGGATTCGAATTCGAAAACAAGATCGTCGGTGGTGTAGTTCCTCGTGAATACATCCCAGCTGTTGGAGCAGGTCTTGAAGATGCACTTAAAAATGGTGTACTAGCTGGTTATCCACTAGTTGACATTAAAGCTGCATTAGTTGACGGATCTTACCATGATGTCGATTCATCTGAGATGGCGTTCAAAATCGCTGCATCTATGGCACTTAAAGCTGCGGTTTCTAAATGTAGCCCAGTAATTCTTGAGCCAATGATGAAAGTTGAAGTTGTAATTCCTGAAGAGTACATGGGTGACATTATGGGTGACGTAACATCTCGTCGTGGACGTGTAGAAGGTATGGAAGCTCGCGGTAACGCACAAGTTGTTCGCGCTATGGTTCCACTTTCTGAAATGTTCGGTTATGCAACGTCATTACGTTCTAACACTCAAGGACGCGGAACATTCTCTATGGTGTTTGACCACTATGAAGAAGTACCAAAGTCTGTTTCTGAAGAAATTATCAAAAAAAATAAAGGTGAATAATTGATTTTTATCGATTGTTCAAGTATAACTACTTATGTAAGCTTAGAAAGTGGGACGTAAGTTTCACTTTCTAGTCTAAATATAAAATAACCTATATAAACTAAGGAGGAATTTAGAATGGCTAAAGCTAAATTCGAACGTTCTAAACCCCATGTTAACATCGGTACAATCGGCCACGTTGACCATGGTAAAACTACATTAACTGCTGCGATCACTACAGTTCTTGCAAAAGCTGGTGGTGCTGAAGCACGCGGATACGATCAAATCGATGCTGCTCCAGAAGAAAGAGAGCGCGGTATCACAATCTCAACTGCACACGTTGAGTACGAAACTGAAACTCGTCACTATGCACACGTTGACTGCCCAGGTCACGCTGACTATGTTAAAAACATGATCACTGGTGCTGCTCAAATGGACGGCGGTATCTTAGTAGTATCTGCTGCTGATGGCCCAATGCCTCAAACACGTGAGCACATCCTTCTTTCTCGTCAAGTAGGTGTTCCTTACATCGTTGTATTCTTAAACAAATGCGACATGGTAGATGACGAAGAATTATTAGAATTAGTAGAAATGGAAGTTCGCGACCTATTATCTGAATACGGATTCCCAGGCGACGACATTCCTGTAATCAAAGGTTCTGCTCTTAAAGCTCTTCAAGGAGAAGCTGATTGGGAAGCAAAAATCATTGAATTAATGGCTGAAGTTGATGCTTACATCCCAACTCCAGAACGTGAAACTGACAAACCATTCTTAATGCCTGTAGAGGACGTATTCTCTATCACAGGTCGTGGTACAGTTGCTACTGGTCGTGTTGAGCGCGGTATCGTTAAAGTTGGTGACGTAGTAGAAATCATCGGTCTTGCTGAAGAAAATGCTTCTACAACTGTAACTGGTGTAGAGATGTTCCGTAAACTTCTTGACCAAGCTCAAGCTGGAGACAACATCGGTGCTTTACTTCGTGGGGTTGCTCGTGAAGACATCCAACGTGGACAAGTACTTGCAAAAAGCGGTTCTGTAAAAGCTCACGCTAAATTCAAAGCTGAAGTTTTCGTATTATCTAAAGAAGAAGGTGGACGTCACACTCCATTCTTCGCTAACTACCGTCCTCAGTTCTACTTCCGTACAACTGACGTAACTGGTATCATCCAATTACCAGAAGGTACTGAAATGGTAATGCCTGGTGACAACATCGAAATGACTATCGAACTTATCGCTCCAATCGCTATCGAAGAGGGAACTAAATTCTCTATTCGTGAAGGTGGACGTACAGTAGGTTACGGTGTAGTTGCTACTATCGTTGAGTAATCTTAACTGATATAAAAAAACCTAAGGGATTTTCCCTTAGGTTTTTTGTTTGCGTTTATATAAGGAAGAAGAGGGTGTTTTTTGTTTTGACGAGTTTCTTCTATAGTAATATAAAAACGACAAAAGATAATCCAGAAACTGTAAAATGAATTCTGTTAGATGAAAACTTGAAATTCTTTAAAGTGCCATGTATAATAGCAAAAGTAGAGAAAAGCAGATGCAAACAAAAAGATGCTTGCATCTAGACGAATAACATTGTATAATAGACAATGTTGGTCTTTGACTGCGATGAAGTGGAAGGTTGCTGACACACCCGGCCGCTTTGCCATGGCATGGTGTGGGGAAATTTCCATGGAGAAGGTCTATTTTAGAAATAGGCGAACGAAGGAGGGAAAATAATGGCAAAAGAAAAAATTCGTATCCGTTTAAAAGCTTACGATCACCGTATTCTTGATCAGTCAGCTGAGAAAATTGTAGAAACAGCTAAGCGTTCTGGGGCAACAGTTTCTGGTCCGATCCCATTACCAACTGAAAAAACTGTTTACACAATTCTTCGTGCTGTTCATAAGTACAAAGATTCTCGTGAGCAATTCGAAATGCGCACGCACAAACGTCTAATCGACATCGTGAGTCCTACTCCACAAACAGTAGATTCATTAATGCGTTTAGACTTACCATCTGGTGTAGATATCGAAATCAAACTATAATTTATATAACTTAAAAATGTAGGAGGTGTAACTCATGACCAAAGGAATCTTAGGAAGAAAGATCGGTATGACTCAAGTATTTGCTGAGAACGGTGAGTTAATCCCAGTAACAGTTATCGCTGCTAATCCAAACGTTGTTCTTCAAAAGAAAACAACTGAAACTGATGGCTACAATGCAATCCAGTTAGGATTTGAAGATAAACGTGAAAAGTTAACTAACAAACCTGAACAAGGCCACACTGCTAAAGCATCTACAACTCCTAAGCGCTTCATTCGCGAAATCCGCGATGCAGACGTGGACGGATTAGAGGTTGGTCAAGAGGTAAAAGTTGACGTATTCGCTACAGGTGAAATCGTTGATGTAACAGGAATTTCTAAAGGTAAAGGTTTCCAAGGTGTTATCAAACGCCACGGACAATCTCGCGGACCTATGTCTCATGGTTCTCGCTATCACCGTCGTCCAGGTTCAATGGGCCCAGTTGCTCCGAACCGTGTATTCAAAGGCAAAAAACTTGCTGGACGTATGGGTGGAGACCAAGTTACTATCCAAAACTTAGAAATCGTTCAAGTTGACACTGAGCGCAACTTATTACTAGTAAAAGGTAACGTTCCAGGTGCTAAGAAATCTCTTGTAGTTGTTCAAGGCGCTGTGAAGGTTAGCAAATAATTCACAATAGGAAGGAGGAATTCCAATGCCAAAAGTTACTGTATATAACCAAACTGGTTCACAGGTTGGTGAAATCGAATTAGCTGAAGCTATTTTCGGTATCGAACCAAATGAAGCTGTACTTTTCGAAGCTGTAATGATGCAACGTGCATCTTTACGTCAAGGTACACACAAAGTAAAAACTCGCTCTGAAGTTCGCGGTGGTGGTCGTAAACCATGGCGTCAAAAAGGAACTGGACGTGCTCGTCAAGGGTCTATCCGCTCTCCTCAATGGCGTGGTGGTGGTACGGTATTCGGACCTACACCAAGAAGCTATGCGTACAAACTTCCTAAGAAAGTTCGTCGTTTAGCAATCAAATCTGCATTAGCTACTAAAGTAGTTGAGAACAACATTGTAGTTCTTGAAGACCTAGTGTTAAATGCACCAAAAACAAAAGACATGCTAGCAGTACTTAAAGGATTAACTGTTGAGAAGAAAGCTCTTATCGTAACTGCTGATGCAAACGAATCTGTAGAGTTATCTGCTCGCAATATCCCTGGAGTAACAGTAATCACTGCTGATGGCGTAAACGTTTTAGACGTGCTTCATCATGATAAGCTAATCATGACAAAAGCGGCAGTGGAAAAAGTAGAGGAGGTGCTTGCATAATGAGAGATCCTCGTGATATCATTAAGCGCCCAGTTATCACTGAACGTTCTATGGAAATGATGGCTGAAAAAAAATACACGTTCGATGTGGACGTTAAATCTAATAAAACAGAAGTTAAAGATGCTCTTGAAGCGATCTTTGGTGTTAAAGTAGAAAAAGTGAACATCATGAACTACAAGCCGAAAGCAAAACGCGTTGGTCGTCACGCTGGTTTTACTAGCCGTCGTCGTAAAGCAATCGTTAAGCTAACTGCTGACAGCAAAGAAATCGAAATCTTCCAAGGCGTTTAATTCTTACTAAAGAAGGAGGGAAATTGAGATGGGAATCAAAAAGTATAATCCAACTACTAACGGTCGTCGTAATATGACTACGAATGATTTCGCTGAAATCACGACTGATAGACCCGAAAAGTCATTACTTGCTCCTTTAAGCAAGAAGGCTGGTCGTAATAACCAAGGTAAAATCACTGTACGTCATCAAGGTGGCGGACATAAGCGTCAATACCGTATCATCGACTTTAAGCGTAACAAAGATGGAATTCCAGGACGCGTTGCTACGATCGAATACGATCCAAACCGCTCTGCGAATATCGCATTAATTAACTACGTTGACGGTGAAAAACGTTACATTCTTGCTCCTAAATCTTTAGAAGTAGGTATGGAAGTTATGTCTGGCCCAGAAGCTGACATTAAAATCGGTAACGCATTACCATTAATCAACATTCCAGTAGGTACTGTTGTTCATAACATCGAGCTTAAGCCTGGTCGTGGCGGACAATTAGTTCGTTCTGCTGGTACATCTGCTCAAGTACTTGGTAAAGAAGGTAAATACGTACTTGTACGTTTAACTTCTGGTGAAGTACGTCTTGTATTATCTGCTTGTCGCGCTTCAATCGGTCAAGTAGGTAACGAACAACACGAACTTATCAAAATCGGTAAAGCAGGTCGCTCTCGCTGGTTAGGTAAACGCCCAACAGTTCGTGGTTCTGTAATGAACCCTGTTGATCACCCACACGGTGGTGGTGAAGGACGTTCTCCAATCGGACGTAAGTCTCCAATGTCTCCATGGGGTAAACCAACTCTTGGATTCAAGACTCGTAAGAAAAACAAAGCGTCTGACAAATTTATCGTTCGTCGTCGTAAAAAATAATGGGATTGTAGTACGGTTCATTTCTAGAACCGTACGCCAATCACGAAGGGAGGCACCAAAATGGCTCGTAGCTTAAAAAAAGGACCATTTGTCGATGATCACTTAATGAGCAAAATGGAAAAATTAGTTGCATCTGAGCAAAAACAAGTTGTTAAAACTTGGTCTCGCCGTTCAACAATCTTCCCTCAGTTCATCGGACACACAATCGCTGTATATGATGGTCGTAAACACGTACCTGTGTACATCACTGAGGATATGGTTGGCCATAAGTTAGGTGAATTCGCACCAACTCGTACGTACAAAGGTCACCTTGCTGACGATAAGAAAACTAGAAGATAATGAGAGGAGGCACTTCAATGCAAGCTAAAGCAGTAGCGAGAACAGTTCGTATTGCTCCTCGTAAAGTTCGTTTAGTAGTAGACTTAATCCGAGGTAAGCAAGTGGGTGAAGCGATTGCTATCCTTAACCACACACCAAAAACTGCTTCTCCAGTTGTAGAAAAAGTTTTAAAATCTGCAATCGCAAATGCAGAGCACAATTATGAGATGGACATTAACAACCTAGTTGTAGAAAAAGTTTTCGTTGACGAAGGTCCAACGTTAAAACGTTTCCGTCCACGTGCAATGGGTCGTGCAAGCCAAATTAACAAACGCACAAGCCACATCACAGTTGTGGTATCAGAAAAGAAGGAGGGATAATCGATGGGTCAAAAGGTTAATCCAATTGGTCTTCGTGTCGGCGTTATCCGTGACTGGGAATCTCGTTGGTTCGCTGAGAAAGATTACGCTACATTATTACATGAAGACATCAAAATCCGTGAGTACATTAATGTACGCTTAAAAGATTCTGCTGTTGCTAAAGTAGAAATCGAACGTGCAGCAAATCGTGTAAATGTTACAATTCACACTGCAAAACCTGGTATGGTAATTGGTAAAGGTGGTACTGAAGTTGAAGCACTTCGTAAAGCTCTTAACCAATTAACAGGCAAGCGTGTACACATCAACATTTTAGAAGTTAAGAGAGCTGATCTTAACGCTAAATTAGTAGGCGAAAACATCGCTCGTCAATTAGAAAACCGTGTATCATTCCGTCGTGCACAAAAGCAAGTTATTCAACGTGCTATGCGTGCAGGTGCTAAAGGTATTAAAACACAGGTTTCTGGTCGTCTTGGCGGAGCTGATATCGCTCGTGCAGAATCTTACAGTGAAGGAACTGTTCCACTTCATACACTTCGCGCTGATATTGACTATGCAGCAGTTGAAGCTGATACAACATACGGTAAATTAGGCGTAAAAGTATGGATCTACCGTGGAGAAGTCCTTCCTACAAAAAAGAAAGCTTCTGAGGAAGGAGGAAAATAATATGTTAATGCCAAAACGCGTAAAATATCGTAGAGAGCATCGTGGTAAAATGCGTGGTCGTGCTAAAGGTGGAACTGAAATTGCTTTCGGTGAATTCGGTTTACAAGCACAAGCTGCTTCATGGATTACAAACCGTCAAATCGAAGCTGCTCGTCGTGCAATGACTCGTTACATGAAACGTGGCGGTAAAGTATGGATTAAAATTTTCCCTTCTAAACCTTACACTGCAAAACCTCTAGAAGTACGTATGGGTTCCGGTAAAGGGGCACCAGAAGGCTGGGTAGCAGTAGTAAAACCTGGGAAAATTATGTTCGAAATCGCGGGTGTATCTGAAGAGGTAGCACGCGAAGCATTACGTCTTGCAGCTCACAAGTTACCTGTGAAATGTAAATTCGTAAAACGTGAAGAAAATGGTGGTGAATCTAATGAAAACTAATGATATTCGTGAATTAACCACTGCCGAAATCGAAACAAAAGTTAAAGCTTTAAAGGAAGAGTTGTTTAATCTTCGCTTCCAACTTGCTACAGGACAATTAGAGAATCCAACTCGCATTCGTGAAGTGCGTAAAGCAATTGCTCGTATGAAAACTGTAGTTCGTGAAAGAGAGATCGGAATTAATCGATAAATTGAGGGGAGGTTTGCATAGTGAGCGAACGTAACCAACGCAAAGTTTATACTGGTCGTGTAGTGTCTGACAAAATGGACAAAACGATTACAGTTTTAGTTGAAACTTACAAAACTCATTCCTTGTACGGAAAACGTGTTAAGTATTCTAAGAAGTACAAAGCCCATGATGAGCAAAACCAAGCGAAACTTGGCGATATCGTTAAAATCATGGAAACTCGCCCGCTTTCTGCTACTAAGCGTTTCCGTTTAGTTGAAATCGTTGAAGAAGCGGTTATTATCTAAATAGACGAATCGGAATTTTTAGTCCGAAGGGAGGTTTCATAACATGATCCAACAAGAATCTCGTTTGAAAGTTGCTGACAACTCTGGTGCACGTGAACTTTTAACAATTAAAGTATTAGGCGGCTCTGGTCGTAAATATGCTAACATTGGTGACATTATCGTTGCTACGGTAAAACAAGCAACACCAGGTGGCGTTGTTAAAAAAGGTGACGTTGTTAAAGCAGTAGTAGTACGTACGAAGAGCGGAGCTCGTCGTCCGGACGGTTCTTACATCAAATTTGATGAAAACGCAGCGGTTATCATTAAAGACGATAAGAGCCCACGTGGTACTCGTATCTTCGGACCAGTAGCTCGTGAATTACGTGATAGCAACTTCATGAAGATCGTTTCTTTAGCTCCAGAAGTTCTATAATTTAAGGTATTGCCTTGCTAAGGAGGTGCAGAATTAAGATGCATGTAAAAAAAGGTGATAAAGTACAGGTAATCACTGGTAAAGACAAAGGAAAACAAGGCGTTATCCTTGTGGCTTTCCCAAAGCAAAACCGTGTTATCGTTGAGGGTGTCAATATCGTTAAGAAGCACTCTAAGCCATCTCAATTAAATCCACAAGGTGGAATTATTACTAAAGAAGCACCTATTCACGTTTCTAACGTTATGATTTTAGATCCGAAAACAGGTGAACCTACTCGCGTAGGCTTCAAAGTAGAAGATGGTAAAAAAGTTCGTATTGCAAAAAAATCTGGTGAATTATTAGATAAATAATTTTCTTAAGAAAGGAGGTCACTTCATTGAATCGCCTTAAAGAGAAGTTCCAAAAGGAAATTACTCCTGCTCTAGTGAGCAAGTTTAACTATAAATCTGTAATGCAGGTACCAAAAATCGAAAAGATCGTAATCAACACTGGTGTTGGTGACGCGGTATCTAACTCAAAAGCGTTAGACAACGCAGTAGAAGAATTAACACAAATCACAGGTCAAAAACCTGTTGTAACTCGTGCTAAAAAATCAATCGCTGGTTTCCGTCTTCGTGAAGGTATGCCAATCGGTGCGAAAGTAACTTTACGCGGCGAGCAAATGTATGAGTTCTTCGACAAATTAGTATCAGTTTCTTTACCACGTGTACGTGATTTCCGTGGTGTTTCTAAGAAATCATTCGATGGTCGTGGAAACTATACATTAGGTGTTAAAGAGCAACTTATTTTCCCTGAGATTGATTATGATAAAGTAAGCAAAGTCCGCGGTATGGACATCGTAATCGTTACTACAGCGAAAACTGATGAAGAAGCTCGTGAACTGTTAACACAATTCGGTATGCCATTCCAAAAATAATGGAAGCCAACGCTAAGTAGAGGAGGCGAAAACGTGGCTAAAAAATCTATGATAGCGAAACAAAAGCGTACTCCTAAGTTTAAAGTACAAGAGTATACACGTTGCGAACGCTGCGGTCGTCCGCATTCTGTATACCGCAAATTTAAACTTTGCCGTATTTGTTTCCGTGAACTTGCATATAAAGGTCAAATTCCTGGTGTTAAAAAAGCTAGTTGGTAAAACCCACAAATGGGAAGGAGGTAAAACACATGGTGATGACAGATCCAATTGCAGACATGCTTACTCGCATCCGTAATGCGAACATGGTACGTCATGAGAAATTAGAGGTTCCTGCTTCTAAAATCAAAAAAGAGATCGCTGAACTTTTAAAACGTGAAGGTTTCATTCGTGATGTAGAATACATCGAGGATAACAAACAAGGTATCCTTCGTATTTTCCTGAAATATGGTGCAAACAATGAACGTGTAATCACTGGATTAAAACGTATCAGTAAACCTGGCTTACGCGTTTACGCTAAAGCTGACGAAGTACCACGTGTACTTAACGGATTAGGTATCGCTCTTGTTTCTACATCTAAGGGAGTAATGACAGACAAAGACGCTCGTCAATTACAAACTGGTGGAGAAGTAGTAGCATACGTTTGGTAATATATATTTAAAACGAACGGAGGTGTGACCACATGTCTCGTATTGGTAAAAAGATTCTTGAAATCCCTGCAGGTGTTACTATTACAGTTGCAGAAGACAATACTGTAACAGTAAAAGGCCCTAAAGGTGAATTAACTCGTACTTTCAATGCTGATATGCTTATCAAAATTGAAGAGAATACATTAACAGTTGAGCGTCCATCTGAACAGAAGGAACACCGTGCATTACACGGTACAACTCGTGCTTTAATCGGAAACATGGTTGAAGGTGTAACTGAAGGTTTCGCACGCGGACTTGAATTAGTCGGTGTTGGTTACCGTGCTCAAAAACAAGGTGATAAACTTGTATTAAGCGTAGGTTATTCTCATCCAGTAGAAATGACTCCGGAAGCAGGTCTTGAAGTTGAAGTACCTGCACCAACTAAGATCGTAATTAAAGGTATCGACAAGCAACGTGTTGGCGAATTCGCTGCTAACATCCGTGCTGTACGTGCTCCTGAGCCTTACAAAGGTAAAGGTATTCGTTACGAAGGCGAAGTTGTTCGTCGTAAAGAAGGTAAAACTGCTAAGTAAACCCGTTAGGTGAGAGAAAGGAGTGACAAGAATGATCACTAAAGCTGATAAAAATGCGACTCGTAAGAAAAGACATGCACGTGTACGTGCTAAACTTACTGGTACTGCAGAGCGTCCACGTTTAAACGTGTTCCGTTCTAACCAACATATTTACGCTCAAGTTATTGATGATGTGAATGGTGTAACGTTAGTAAGTGCATCTACTCTTGATAAAGACCTTGCTCTTAACGGTACTAGCAATATTGAAGCTGCTACGAAAGTTGGAGAATCAGTTGCTAAGCGTGCTGTAGAGAAAGGCGTTAAAGAAGTAGTATTTGATCGCGGTGGTTACTTATACCATGGCCGTGTTAAAGCTCTAGCTGAAGCTGCTCGTGAGGCTGGATTACAATTTTAATGGTCAAAGGAGGGAAAATTGATGCATCGCATTGACCCAAGTAAATTAGAACTTGAAGAACGTGTAGTTACGATAAATCGTGTCGCGAAAGTTGTTAAGGGTGGTCGTCGTTTCCGCTTTGCTGCACTAGTTGTAGTTGGCGATAAAAACGGTCATGTTGGATTCGGTACTGGTAAAGCACAAGAGGTACCAGACGCAATCCGTAAAGCTATCGAAGACGCTAAGAAAAACTTAATCGCTGTACCATTAGTTGGTACAACAATTCCACACACAATCAACGGTCATTTTGGCGCTGGTGAAGTATTCTTAAAACCTGCTGCTGAGGGTACTGGTGTTATTGCTGGTGGACCTGTTCGTGCGGTCCTTGAATTAGCTGGTGTACAAGATATTCTTTCGAAATCTCTTGGTTCTAACACACCAATCAACATGATTCGCGCTACTGTGAACGGATTAAGCGAACTTAAGCGCGCTGAAGATGTTGCAAAATTACGCGGTAAATCTGTAGAAGAGCTACTAGGTTAAGGAGGGAAAACAAATGGCGAAAAAGTTAGAAATTACCCTCACTCGTAGTGTAATTGGTCGTCCACAAGATCAACGTGCGACGGTAGAAGCTTTAGGTCTTAAAAAGTTGAATTCAACTGTAGTTAAGGAAGAAACTCCTGCTATTCTTGGTATGATCAACAAAGTTTCTCACCTTGTAACTGTAAAAGAAGCTTAAGGATAACTCATTAATATAAGGAGGTGCCTGGGAATGAAACTTCATGAATTAAAACCTGCAGAAGGTTCTCGTAAAGTACGTAACCGTGTCGGTCGTGGTATCGGTTCTGGTAACGGTAAAACTGCTGGTAAAGGTCATAAAGGACAAAACGCACGTTCTGGCGGCGGTGTTCGTCTTGGCTTCGAAGGTGGTCAAACTCCATTATTCCGTCGTTTACCAAAACGCGGCTTCACAAACATTAACCGTAAAGAGTTTGCTATTGTAAACTTATCAACGTTAAATCGTTTTGAAGATGGTACAGAAGTAACACCTGAATTATTGCTGGAAACTGGCGTTATCAGCAAGTTAAACGACGGTGTTAAAGTTCTTGCAAGCGGAGCAGTAGAGAAAAAACTAACTGTTAAAGCGCACAAGTTCTCTTCAAGTGCTAAAGAAGCAATTGAAGCAGCTGGCGGATCAGTTGAGGTGATCTAATGTTTCGTACAATCTCCAACTTTATGCGCGTTGCTGAGATAAGACGTAAAATATTATTCACTTTAGCGATGTTAATCGTATTCAGGATTGGCACGTTTATCCCCGTGCCATTTACAAATGGAGACGTACTGAAGGCACAAGATCAATTAAATGCTTTAGGTATTCTAAATACATTTGGCGGTGGAGCCTTGAAAAACTTCTCCATCTTTGCGATGGGAATCATGCCGTATATTACAGCATCCATCATCGTGCAATTATTGCAGATGGATGTTGTTCCTAAATTTTCGGAATGGTCGAAGCAAGGTGAAATGGGCCGTCGTAAATTAACGCAATTCACGCGTTACTTTACAATTGTTCTTGCGTTTATTCAGGGGTTTGGTATGTCAATCGGTTTTAACGGTATGGTAGGTGGACAATTAATTTTGAATCCAGGTTGGAGCACTTATTTATACATTGCTACGGTACTGACTGCTGGTACTGCATTTTTAATGTGGTTAGGTGAACAGATTACAGCTAAAGGTGTAGGTAATGGTATTTCCATCCTTATCTTTGGCGGTATTGCCGCAGCGATCCCAAGTGTTATATCTCAAGTGTATCAGCAACAGTTTCAAAATATCGGAGATCAATTGTTCATGAGTATCGTTAAAGTTGCATTGATTTTACTAGCTGTGCTAGCAGTTATTGTGGGTGTTATTTTCATTCAACAGGCTGTTAGAAAGATCCCAATTCAATATGCGAAGCGTGTAACAGGAGGAAATGGTGGTTATGCTGGAGCACAAAACACACATTTACCGCTTAAGGTAAATAGTGCTGGTGTTATTCCAGTAATTTTTGCTGTTTCATTCTTAATTACGCCTCCGACTATTGCACAGTTCTTCCCGAAACATGATGTATCGCAGTGGATTATTGCAAACTTTAACTATTCTCACCCAGTGGGAATGATCATATATGTTGCGCTCATTGTAGCCTTCACATATTTCTATGCATTTGTTCAGGTTAATCCAGAGCAAATGTCAGAGAATCTAAACAAGCAAGGTGGATATGTTCCAGGTATTCGTCCGGGTAAGAATACGGAACAATATCTAACAAAAATCTTGTATCGTTTGACCTTTGTAGGATCAATTTTCCTAGCAGCGATTGCAATCTTACCAGTTATCTTTACGAAATTGGGAAATCTTCCTCCATCTGCACAGATCGGTGGAACGAGTATGTTAATCGTTGTCGGCGTTGCTTTAGAAACAATGAAGCAGCTAGAAAGCCAACTGGTAAAACGCCATTACAAAGGGTTTATCAAGCAGTGAGTAAGTGGGAAGAATTGTCTTCCCTACATGCTCATGTACTCTGAGGGGGAACAAGGATGAACTTAATTTTAATGGGGCTTCCTGGTGCTGGTAAAGGTACACAAGCCGAACAGATTGTTGCCAAGTATAACATCCCTCACATTTCAACAGGAGACATGTTCCGTGCAGCTATGAAGGCTGAAACTGAAATGGGTCTACAAGCAAAATCTTTTATTGATAAAGGTGCACTTGTTCCAGATGAAGTTACAATCGGAATCGTTCGTGAACGTTTAAGTCAAGACGACTGCGTAAGAGGTTTCTTACTAGACGGTTTCCCACGAACTGTTGCACAAGCATCAGCTCTTGAAGAAATTATGAAAGATCTTGGCAAAAAAATCGACTATGTTTTAAACATTAATGTGGATTCAGGGTTGTTATTAAAACGCCTTACAGGCCGTCGCATTTGTAAAGAGTGCGGTGCGACTTACCACTTAGAATTCAATCCACCAGCAAAAGCTGATGTGTGCGATAAATGTGGTGGCGAATTATATCAACGCTCTGATGACAATGAAGAAACTGTAGCAAATCGTTTAGATGTAAATATTAAGCAAACAAAACCTTTGCTTGATTTCTACGAAGAGCTTGGTTACTTACAAAGCATTAATGGTGAGCAAGATATCAATAAAGTATTTGCTGATATCGATGTTCTCATCGGAGGCTTAGCGTAATGATAATCTGCAAAACTCCTCGCGAGATAGAAATCATGCGAGAAGCTGGCAGGATCGTTGCTTTGACTCATCAAGAGTTGAAACAGCACATTACTCCAGGAATTACAACGAAAGAGCTCGATCAAATAGCGGAAAAGACGATTCAAAAATATGGTGCTACGCCATCTTTTAAAGGATACAACGGATTTCCGGGGAGCATATGTGCTTCTGTAAATGAAGAGCTTGTACACGGAATTCCAGGGAAGCGCAAGCTCAAAGAGGGCGATATCATCAGTATCGATATTGGTGCGAAATACAATGGGTACCATGGAGATTCTGCATGGACGTATCCAGTTGGAAACATTTCTGAATCTGTTCAAAAGCTACTTGATGTCACAGAAAAATCGTTGTATCTTGGTCTAGAACAAGTAAAACCAGGCGAGAGATTATCAAATATCTCACATGCGGTTCAAACCCATGCTGAAGAGAATGGATTCTCGATCGTTAGGGAGTATGTTGGTCACGGAATCGGGCAAGACTTACATGAGGACCCTCAAATCCCGCACTATGGTCCACCAAATAGAGGCCCTAGATTAAAGCCGGGAATGGTCATCTGTGTTGAGCCGATGGTGAATCAAGGAAGACGATATGTAAAAACACTATCTGATGACTGGACAGTGGTAACGGTAGATGGTAAATGGTGTGCCCATTTTGAGCACACGATTGCTCTTACAGAAGCAGGATACGAAATCCTTACCACTTTATAAGTAGCTGGCTCTCCGGGATTTCAGAGCAGTGTAAAATGTTACTGATTTGAAGAAGGGAGAACTATTGAATGGCTAAAGATGATGTAATTGAAGTCGAAGGTACCGTTCTTGAAACGTTGCCAAATGCTATGTTCAAAGTAGAATTAGAGAATGGGCATGTCGTATTGGCTCACGTTTCTGGTAAAATCCGTATGAACTTCATTCGTATTTTACCAGGAGACAAAGTTACGGTAGAATTATCTCCGTACGATTTAAATCGTGGTCGTATTACGTACCGTTTTAAATAATATAGCACTCCGTAATCTTTAAGGAGGTTCGAGACATGAAAGTAAGACCGTCAGTTAAACCAATCTGCGAAAAATGTAAAGTTATTCGTAGACGTGGAAAAGTAATGGTTATTTGTGAAAACCCTAAACATAAACAAAAACAAGGTTAATCAGAAGGAGGTGCATTCGTAATGGCACGTATCGCAGGTGTAGATATTCCTCGAGACAAACGCGTTGTTATTTCTTTAACTTACGTATTCGGCATTGGTCGCACAACTGCTGAAAAAATTCTTGCTGAAGCAGGTATTTCTGAAGAAACACGAGTTCGTGATTTAACGGAAGACGAATTAGGACGTATCCGTGATATCATCGATCGTATTAAAGTTGAGGGAGACCTTCGTCGTGAAGTATCTCTTAACATCAAACGTCTAATGGAGATCGGTTCTTACCGTGGTCTTCGTCACCGTCGTGGTTTACCAGTTCGTGGTCAAAACTCTAAAAACAATGCTCGTACACGTAAAGGTCCACGTCGTACAGTAGCAAATAAAAAGAAATAATAAGTAAAGGAGGTTGAACTAACAATGGCACGTAAAACAAACACTCGTAAAAAACGTGTGAAAAAGAATATTGAAGCTGGTATAGCTCATATTCGTTCTACTTTCAACAACACAATCGTAACACTTACAGATACTCACGGTAACGCACTTTCTTGGTCTAGTGCTGGTGCACTTGGTTTCCGTGGATCTCGTAAATCTACTCCATTCGCTGCGCAAATGGCTGCTGAAACTGCTGCTAAAGCTGCAATGGAACACGGTTTAAAAACTTTAGAGGTTACTGTTAAAGGTCCTGGTGCTGGTCGTGAAGCTGCAATTCGTGCTCTTCAAGCTGCAGGTCTAGAAGTAACAGCAATTAGAGATGTTACTCCAGTTCCTCATAATGGATGTCGTCCACCAAAACGTCGTCGTGTGTAATTTTTCTGTATAGAATTTTCCCTTTTGTCTATAATGGATATGATGCATTATCGAGAAATTTCGTACAGAAACATCGCTTGTTGTGCACAATCGGGAACTGCCTAAGGGGGACTTTCGGTTAGACAGGGGTTATACCTTTGTTTAACCGGGGTTTCGACGTTTTGAAGGAGGGTTTAGTTAATGATTGAAATCGAAAAGCCGAAAATCGAAACGGTTGAACTTAACGAAGATGCTAAATATGGTAAATTCGTAATTGAACCGCTTGAGCGTGGATATGGTACTACTTTGGGTAACTCCTTACGTCGTATTCTTTTATCCTCACTCCCTGGTGCCGCTGTTACTGCTATCCAAATCGATGGCGTATTACATGAATTTTCAACAGTTGAGGGCGTAGTAGAAGACGTTACGACGATCATCTTAAACTTGAAAAAGTTAGCTCTTAAAATCTACTCTGAAGAAGAGAAGACGTTGGAAATTGATGTACAGGGCGAAGGTATTGTCACAGCTGCTGATATTACTCACGATAGTGATGTAGAAATCTTAAATCCAGATTTACACATTGCAACGTTAGCAAAAGATGCGCATTTCCGCGTGCGTTTAACTGCAAAGCGTGGCCGTGGGTATACGCCAGCTGATGCAAATAAAAGCGAAGATCAACCAATAGGAGTAATTCCTATTGATTCTATTTATACTCCAGTATCACGTGTGACTTACCAAGTGGAAAAGACACGTGTCGGACAAGTGGCTAATTATGATAAGCTTACGCTTGATGTATGGACGGATGGAAGCATCGGGCCAAAAGAAGCTATCTCTTTAGGTGCCAAAATCTTAACTGAGCATTTAAATATCTTTGTTGGTTTAACTGATGAAGCACAAAATGCTGAGATTATGGTCGAGAAGGAAGAAGATCAAAAAGAGAAAGTTCTTGAGATGACTATCGAAGAACTAGACCTTTCTGTTCGTTCTTATAATTGCCTAAAACGTGCAGGAATTAATACTGTACAAGAGCTTGCGAACAAAACAGAAGAAGATATGATGAAAGTTCGTAACTTAGGACGTAAATCCTTAGAAGAAGTTAAACATAAACTTGAGGAATTAGGTTTAGGTTTACGTAAAGACGACTGAGGATTTAAACCCATCAACAAAGGAGGGAACTACGAATGGCATACAGAAAATTAGGCCGTACAAGTGCGCAACGTAAAGCTATGTTACGTGATTTAGCTACTGATTTAATTATCAACGAGCGCATCCAAACGACAGAAACTCGTGCAAAAGAACTTCGTTCTGTAGTGGAAAAAATGATCACTTTAGGTAAACGCGGAGATCTTCATGCTCGTCGTCAAGCAGCAGCTTTCATTCGCAATGAAGTAGCTAACGCTGAGACTGGTCAAGATGCACTTCAAAAACTATTCGCTGATGTAGCTCCACGCTATGCTGAGCGCCAAGGCGGATACACTCGTATTGCAAAAATTGGTCCACGTCGCGGAGACGCAGCACCAATGGTAATTATCGAGTTAGTATAATGATAATTAAAAGGGCAGGACAGTTCTTTTCAAGAAACTGGTCATGGCCCTTTTTTTTAAATATAAAAATAGGCTAACTTGGCGAAGGAAAGGGTGCCTTCTATTGAAAAAAGAGAAACTTCGGATAGAAAATATATCATTTCAATATCCTGGGGCAGCCACTTATGCATTAAAAGATGTTTCATTTTCCTTATATGAGGGAGAATGGGTATCTATTATTGGTCAAAACGGTTCAGGAAAGTCTACACTTGCAAAATTATTGAATGGTTTGTTTTTGCCAGAAGCAGGGACTATTACAGTAAATGATACAATGGTTTTATCAGAGGAAACGGTATGGGATGTTCGAAAACAAATTGGAATGGTATTTCAAAATCCGGATAATCAATTTGTTGGAACGACAGTGCAAGATGATGTTGTATTTGGCTTGGAGAATATCGGAATGCCAAGAGAACAAATGATTGAAAGATTAGAACAGGCCTTGCAACTTGTCCGTATGGAAGATTTTCTTAATGATGAGCCTCATTCCTTATCTGGTGGGCAAAAGCAGCGAGTGGCAATAGCAGGCGTTTTAGCACTTCAACCATCTATTTTAATATTAGATGAAGCAACGTCAATGTTAGACCCTCAAGGGAGACGTGAAGTAGTAGAAACGGTTAGACAACTTGTTACTCAAAAAGGTATTACCGTGTTATCAATTACGCACGATTTAGAAGAAGCGGCACAGTCAGATCGTGTCATTATTTTAAATAAGGGAGAAATATTAGAGGAAGGGACTCCAGAAAAAATTTTCAAATCCTCTCATATGCTCCAAGAAATTGGCTTAGATGTACCGTTTTCGGTGAAAATAGCAGAATTATTAAAAAGAAATGAAATTCTCTTGCAAAATACGCATCTTACAATGGAAAGCTTGGTGAACGAACTTTGGAGATTACATTCCAAAAAGTAGAACATCGTTATCAATATAAAACTCCATTTGAAAGACGCGCACTTTATGATGTAGACGTGTCGTTTCCAAGTGGGGGCTATTATGCCATTATCGGTCATACTGGTTCAGGAAAGTCGACGATGATTCAACATTTAAATGGTTTATTGCAGCCGACAAATGGTACAGTTCAAATTGGTGAACATTTGATTTCGGCAGGAAAGAAAGAAAAAAAGCTAAAGCCACTACGTAAGAAAGTAGGGGTTGTCTTTCAATTCCCAGAACATCAGTTGTTTGAAGAGACTGTGGAGAAAGATATTTGTTTCGGCCCTACTAATTTTGGAGTATCTGTAGACGAAGCAAGGCAAAAGGCTAGAAAGGCAATTGAACTTGTAGGGCTAGAACCAGAACTGTTAGCACGTTCTCCGTTCGAATTAAGTGGTGGACAAATGAGACGTGTTGCTATAGCGGGTGTACTGGCAATGGAACCTGAAGTGCTTGTATTAGATGAACCTACAGCAGGACTAGATCCAAAAGGGCAGAACGAACTTATGGAGATGTTTTATAAGCTGCACAAGGAGAAGGGTCTTACAGTCATCCTTGTAACGCATAATATGGAGGATGCTGCTCAGTATGCGGAGCAGATTGTAGTTATGCATAAAGGAACGGTCTTTTTGCAAGGAAGTGCAGAGGAAGTATTTTCACATGCTGATGAACTAGAGAAAATTGGTGTGGATCTTCCTATGTCATTAAAGTATAAACGTGCAATTGAAGAGAAGTTTGGTATTTCAATTCCAAAGGCTACCTTATCTTTAGAGGATCTTACTCATGAAGTTGTGCAGGTGTTACGAAAAGGTGGTCATGAATCATGCAGCAGTTGATTATTGGGAGATATATCCCGGGGAATTCACTTATTCATCAACTTGATCCACGTACGAAGCTGCTGATTGTCTTTTTATATGTATTTGTTGTTTTCTTAGCAAATAATGCGATTTCATATGGATTTTTATTTTTATATGCACTCATTGCTTTATTTTTTGCAAAAGTGCCGATTCGTTATGTACTTTCGGGCTTAAAACCAATTTTATGGATTTTTCTTTTTACATTTTTCCTGCATATTTTTACAAATAAAGAGGGGGATGTACTATTCCAGCTTGGTTGGTTTTCGATATATGAAAAAGGATTAGAGCAAGGGATATACATTTCTGTACGATTCTTCGTTATTATTTTAATGACGACATTATTAACGTTAACGACGACACCTATTGAAATTACAGATGGTTTGGAGACGTTATTAAAGCCGTTGAAGCGTATAAAGGTTCCTGTTCATGAAATCGCATTAATGATGTCAATTTCTCTTCGTTTTATCCCGACATTAATGGATGAAACGAGTAAAATAATGAAAGCACAAGCGTCACGTGGTATTGATTTTGCCGGGGGACCGATAAAAGATAGAATGAAAGCTATTATTTCACTGCTCGTTCCTCTGTTTATCAGTGCTTTTAAGCGTGCAGAGGACTTAGCCATTGCGATGGAAGCTCGTGGATATCAAAGTGGTGAAGGACGTACTAAATTTAGGCAACTACGCTGGAAAACAAGCGATACAGTAACGATTGTCAGCTTATTTTGTTTAGCTTGTATTTTGGCATGGGTGCGATCGTAATGGAGAATAGAGAAATGGATAGAATAAAATGTACGGTTGCATATGATGGCATGCATTTTTGTGGTTATCAAATTCAGCCGAACCATCGTACTGTTCAACAGGAGATAGAAAAAGCATTGCAGAAATTGCATAAGGGAGAACTTGTTCGTGTTCAGGCATCTGGTAGAACAGATTCTACAGTTCATGCAAAAGGACAAGTAATACACTTTGATACTCCTTTGTCTCTTGAAGAATGGCAATGGATTAATGCTTTAAACACAATGTTGCCAGATGATATTGTTATTAGGCAAGTAGAGAAAAAAACAGAAGAATTTCATGCACGTTACGGTGTTGAGAAAAAAGAATATCGTTATCGTGTATTATTATCAAAGACTGCGGATGTATTCCGTAGAAATTACGTATATCAATATCCATACCCGCTCGAAATCAACTCTATAAGAAAAGCAATTCCTTATTTTATTGGAACACATGATTTCACTTCTTTTTGTTCGGCAAAAACTGACAAAAAAGATAAAGTGCGAACAATTTATGAAATCGAGTTAATTGAACAAAATGATGAAATAATTTTTCGTTTTGTAGGTAATGGATTTTTATATAATATGGTCAGAATTATTGTTGGTACGTTACTTAGCGTAGGGCAAGGAAAGCTTGATCCTGATAGCATTCCAGAGATTTTAGCGAAACAAAATCGTCAGTTTGCTGGAAAGATGGCTCCAGGTCATGGGCTTTACTTATGGGAGGTAAACTATAACAACTAATCCTGGTGTAACATTTGCTTGACATTAGAAACTCAAAAGTATATCATAACATATGGTATTGTTTCTAAAACCACGATTAGCCCCGGAAGGAAATCGTGTTTAAGATAAACAATAGATTTTTTCTATGGAAAAGATAACGAGGAGGGAAACACATGCGTACGACTTTTATGGCAAAAGCTAACGAAGTTGAGCGTAAATGGTATGTGGTTGATGCTGAAGGTCAAACTTTAGGTCGCCTTGCTAGTGAAGTAGCATCCATTTTACGTGGTAAAAACAAACCTACATTTACACCACACGTTGACACGGGTGATCATGTAATTATTATTAACGCTGAGAAAATTCATTTAACAGGTAATAAATTAAACGATAAAATTTACTACCGTCACACTAACCACCCAGGTGGACTTAAGCAAAGAACAGCTCTTGAAATGCGTACAAACTACCCTGTACAAATGTTAGAGCTTGCAATTAAAGGCATGCTTCCAAAAGGACGCTTAGGCCGTCAAGTTTCTAAGAAACTTAACGTGTATGCTGGAGCAGAGCATCCACACCAAGCACAAAAACCAGAAGTTTACGAACTTCGCGGATAATTAATTAAAGGAGGGCTTACTTTGGCACAGGTTCAATACTATGGCACTGGACGTCGTAAGAGTTCAGTAGCGCGCGTACGCCTAGTTCCAGGCGAAGGACGCGTTATCATTAACGGTCGTGATTTTGAAAACTATATCCCATTTGCTGCATTACGTGAAGTAGTGAAACAACCTCTAGTTGCAACAGAAACTTTAGGTAACTACGATGTACTTGTAAACGTAAATGGTGGTGGATACACTGGTCAAGCTGGTGCTATTCGTCACGGTATTTCTCGCGCTTTATTAAAAGCTGATCCAGAATACCGTCTAACATTAAAACGTGCAGGTCTATTAACTCGTGACGCACGTATGAAAGAGCGTAAAAAATACGGTCTTAAAGGCGCACGTCGTGCACCTCAGTTCTCAAAACGTTAATTTTTGCGAACTACAAACCCCAACCATTTTGGTTGGGGTTTTTTATGTTTCATTCCTCTTTTGCAATTTTTATAGCTTGGAATATTTTAGTGCTCCCGCCACGCGTATGCTTCTTCTTTAGAAGTTTAGACTAATACGTATTAGGGAGGTTTATATGTACTATGAATGTCATTGTCAGCTTACAAGAAAAACAAAAAGAAAAGCAGTTAAAATACGAGCGGAAGATGTTGCGGGAATTATCATTAAAAACATTGCGTTCAAATATTCGTGATGCCTTTCAAATGCAAGAGCTTCATCGTCAGTATGAAGATTACTGTATTGAATTAGGGATAGAATCTTATTTATTAGGAGCGAGATACAGTAAATTTGGTTATTATGGTGAATCGTTTTTTGATGTGAAATATAGAGCTTTAGAAGAAGAACAACAATTAACTGAAACGCTATTTCAATTTTTAACGAGTATGACTATGCGAGAAATAAAGTTGAAAGATGAGGAGTTACTTTTTGAATCTTGTCAGCAGTTTATAGGATTGTGGTGGCAAGAAGGGTATGAAAAAGGTGAAAGAAGATATCGATTAAAGCTTCATTAAGACAAGCATAAACTTTCCTCTTGTCCCATATAAGTAATTAGAGGGACTAGCTGGAGGAGGAAAGGTATGAAGAGAATTCGAATTATCTCTTTTGCACTCGCTGCGGTTGTATTGTTTTTTTTAGTCAAGCAAGAATTTCAAATTACAAAATCGTGGCGAGCTTGGAATTTACCCTTATCAGGGAAAGTAATTGTGTTAGATGCTGGGCATGGTGGACCAGATGGAGGGGCTGTTGGTGGAAAGGATATTATAGAAAAGGATATTACGCTTGAAATTACAAAAAAGGTACAAGACTATTTACAAGAACAAGGTGCACTAGTTATTTTAACGCGTGAGGGAGATTATGATTTAGCTAACAAAGATACAAAGTCATATAGTAGACGTAAAGCAGAGGATTTAAAAAAACGTGTAGAAATCATCAATAAACCTGATGTAGACTTTTTTGCAAGTATTCATTTAAATGCTTTAACTAGTAGTGGATCGAAAGGCGCACAAACGTTCTATTACCGCTCTTCGATTGAAAATGAACGTGCTGCAAAATTTATACAGGCTGAATTGAGAACAAGTTTAGAGAACACGAATCGTTCTGCTAAGACAATTTCGCATGTATATTTATTAAAGTATTCTAAAACACCAGGTGCTTTAATTGAAGCTGGCTTTTTATCGAATGTGAACGAAAGGTATATGTTAAATTCGGAGAAATATCAGCAAAAGGTAGCAGCTGCAATATACCGTGGTATATTACGTTATTTCACGGAAAAAGGAAATCCTCCAGAATAAGGAGGATTTTTTTGAGCTTCTCTCGTTAACGAAGTTTTCGGAAAATATGTTATACTGGAAATGTAAACGCATTTATTTCAAGGATAAGCAGAGATAAATTCAATTAACATTACGTTATTTTTCATACAGGGGGCTGGGCTAATTATGGTAACGAAAGAGCAAGTGGTTGAAGCGTTAGAAGGGATTGTAGATCCGTTTTTACATAAAACATTAAAAGAAACAAGTGCAATTAAAGAGGTAACAGTCAAGCCAGAGAAGGAACATGTGAGTGTCAAAATTGCAATCGTAAAAACCGGTACAGCGGAACAAATGCAGTTGCAGTCTGGAATTGTAAAGTTAGTAAAAGAACTTGGGGCAGCAACAGTTGGACTTCGTTTTGCAGAATTTACAGAAGAGGAATTAGCTCAGTTTGCACCGGAACAAGAAGAAGAGCAAAGTGAATCTTTATTGTCACCTAATTCAAAAACAACATTCTTAGCAGTAGCGAGTGGAAAAGGTGGCGTGGGAAAATCAACTGTTTCCGTTAACCTTGCAGTTGCTTTAGCTCGTTTAGGAAAAAAAGTTGGTATTATTGATGCGGACATTTACGGTTTTAGTGTGCCAGACATGATGGGGATAGAAAAACGTCCTATCGTAAGAGGTGACAAGATAATTCCGGTGGAACGTTTAGGTGTAAAGGTAATCTCAATGGGCTTCTTTGTAGAGGATAATGCACCAGTTATTTGGAGAGGACCTATGCTTGGGAAAATGTTAAACCACTTCTTCACAGAAGTAGAATGGGGCGATTTAGATTATTTAGTACTAGATTTGCCACCAGGCACAGGTGATGTTGCGTTAGATGTGCACTCAATGTTGCCATCTTGCAAAGAGATTATTGTAACGACGCCTCATCCAACAGCTGCGTTTGTAGCAGCGCGTGCTGGAGCGATGGCATTGCGCACTGAACATAGTATTCTTGGTGTTGTTGAGAATATGGCATATTTTGAAAGTAAGGTAACTGGTGAGAAAGAATATGTATTTGGAAAAGGTGGGGGAGATAAGTTAGCTACCGAATTACAAACGAATGTTCTTGGTCGTATTCCACTGCAACAACCCGATTGGAATAAAGAAGACTTTGCTCCTTCAGTATATGAAGATACACATACAACGGGCATTATTTATAGTAAAATAGCTGAAACAGTAATTGATAAAACAGCTGTTACACAAAAATAAAGTGAAACTTTAATCAGTGGGGTTCACCTGTTACTGACAACAATAAGGCTTTTGTTGCTAGTAAACCTTTCGCTTAATTAGAGGGGTCCATTTTGTCTGTTAATAGCAAGATAAAGTAATAACGAGTGAACAATATATAAATTGTCCACTCGTTATTATAGTTATTATTTTTTACTGTTCTTCCTTCTTCTCGCCTTGAGAACCACCGTCACCGCCTGCTTCTTTCTTGCCAGATCCGCCTTTTTCAGCTTTTTGCACACCTTTACTAATGATATCAATCATCTTGGCTTGGAAGAGTGGACTTTCAGCAGTTTCTGTTAGTACTTGTTGTAGATATTGACGGTATTCTTTACTCTTCATTGTTTGTAACATCATTTTTTCTACTTCAGGATTTTTCATAATTTCTATAACGCCTGCTTGGTATTCAGGGTCTTTTAATAAGGTTTTCATTAATTGAGTTTGTTCTTTCCCCATACTTTTAGCAAATTTTGATGAGAACTCAGGATCTTTAAAGAGCTTTTCCCAGAATTGTTGCCCTTTATCGGATACCATGGCATCTTCAATCGTTTTCTTTACTACTGTTTCATCTAGTATGAGTGCTTGTTTCATTTTTTCATCAGTTAATACATCTTGAATAGCTTTCTTACCTTGATCTGTTTTTAAAATATCAACAATCATTTTCTTTGTTTGATCGTAATCTAGTTCGGATTTCGTTTCTTTTCCTTGTGCGCATGCTGCAAGTGCGATAAGTAGAAAAGAAGAAACGAAAATGAATAGCATCCGTTTCATAAGTTGGAACTCCTTTCAGCACAGTTCTCTCTTTTTAATATAAATATCTTTAAGGAATTTATACATGAACATGGCTAGCTTTTTGAAATTGTCATTGATACAATTTAATTAGAAATATAAGGATAATGGGGGATGTGTTGTGAATAGCCGCAAGTGGGTACGACTATTTTTAACGACGTTGTTTCTTGGTGGGATTAGCACAGTTATTATTGGTTTTGTTTTGGAGTGGGACAAGTACGATAAATTTTTTCAAAATTTCGACGGTAAGGAGATTTTAGCAGTATCTTTCTGGCTGATGGGTGTAGGATTTATTTTTAGTGTTATAAGTCAAATGGGATTCTTTGCATATTTAACAATCCACCGTTTTGGACTAGGGATGTTTCGCTCATCTTCTTTATGGAATGCAGTCCAGCTCTTCTTTATTGCATTCGTATTATTTGATTTTGTGTATTTAAGATCTGTACTTATTGCAAATGGGGAAGTCTCGTTAGGGAATAATATACTTGTTGCTGGAATGTTATTTGTGTTTGGAGCAATTGTTGCTTATGTAAAAAGTAAAGAAACAAATAAAAAAGCATTTGTGCCAGCTCTGTTCTTTATGGTTGTTGTAACGATCCTTGAATGGGTACCGGCGCTTCGGATTAATGATACAGATTGGTTATATTTAATGGTTATACCGCTATTGTTATGTAATGCATATCAATTACTTGTATTACATCGTTTAATCGGAAAAACAAGTAAATCAGCTTAATAGAGAGGTTTTATACAACAGCAGTTATAATGTTGTAAATGGTATGATTAAAAAAGCTCTACCACCTTCTTGAAAGGTAGTAGAGCTTTTTATGCGTGAAGAGTAGTAGGGAAGAAGCTACTTCACATCCTCACTTTTCGTACTTGTGTTGGAAATAAGTTGTGAAACGGATATTTGCTCATATCCATCACTTTTTATTTTTTGCAGGAGCAGCGGTAAAGCTCTATTTGTTTGAAGGGCAGAATCGGATGCGTGTAATAAGACGATATCTCCACCTTTCAAATTATTAGAGACAGTGGAAACGATGTTATTTACACCTGGGTTTTTCCAATCGTTTGAATTATTACTCCAATGCACGACGGTGTATCCAAGTGATTCTGCGATTTTAAGGGTTGCTTTGTTAAATTCGCCACTAGGTGGACGTAACAGCTTGACTTGTTTTACACCAAGTTTCGTAAAAACATCTTGTGCTCGTAAAAGGTCTCGTCTTATTTCATTTGTCTCTAGAGAAGTATAGGATGTGTAATTGTACCCCATACTACCGATTTCGTGTCCATCTTTCATGATTCGCTCTACAATATCGGGGTGTCTTTCGGCCCATGCAGCAGAAAGGAAGAAGGTTGCATTCTTAATTTCTTTTTCTTTAAGAGTATCTAGGATTGGAATTGCTTTTTTGTCTCCCCAACTAATATCAAACGTAAATGCAACTTGCTTTTTAGCGGTGTCTCCTTTGTAAATTACTTTAGGGCCTGTAGCAGTTGAAAAAGCAGATTCATGTGAATATGTTTTTAAAAAGAGTAGCCATGCTGTAAATAAGGAAAGTATCACTATTAAGCTAATGTGTTTAAAATTTCTCTTACTCGTAATAAAAAAGAAAAACATAATATTACGCCCCTTTGTCCAATCCTTTTCAGTTACATATATGCTGGAAATATAAAAAAGAGAACAAAGGATTAATATCGTAAGTAGTGGATATAATGGATGATAGGATTGTGATAATTGAAAATGAGCGGAACGTTTATTGTTGCGTAAGGAATTATTGAGGTGATTGTTTGCTTGGGCTGATGTTGACAAAAGAAGAGAGAAAAGAAATGGAATACATATTGAAGAGAGAATTAGAGGAACTTTTATTTGATTTTGAAGATGAGCGTATTCATGAAGTTGTAAAAAAAGCCATGGAAGAAAGATATAAAATCATTTTCTGTTTATTCCGGAGAGTAGCTAACACAGAAGAATGTATTCGTTATGTAAGAAAAAGAATTTTTTATTAAAAAGTGTTGACGTTAATAGTTTGTATATGTTAAATTAATAACCGTCGCTGATGCGGAAACGCAGAAAACGACAAAAAGAAATTGAAAAACTTAGTTGACATTAACTAACGAAGATGTTAACATAAGGAAGTCGCAAAC
>NZ_QPET01000018.1:0-94450 GCF_008368855.1 Bacillus sp. TE8-1
CATGTATTTAAAGAAATGGCAAACGAAGGCATTAGTGTTGATTTAATTAACATTTCTCCTACTGGTGTAGCTTACACAGTAAATGATAATGTATCAGCTCGTGCTGTCGAAGTGCTAAAACAACTTGGATATGAGCCAATTGTGACAGAACATTGTGCGAAAGTATCTATCGTTGGAGCTGGAATGGCAGGCATCCCAGGGGTTACTGCAAAAATCGTTACAGCTTTAGCGGAAAAAGGTATTCAAATCCTGCAATCGGCAGATAGTCATACAACAATTTGGGTTCTTGTAAAAGAAATTGATTTAGTGGAGGCTGTAAATGCATTACATAGTGCGTTTGAGCTTTCAAAAGAAAAGCAACTGGAACAATAAGGAGTGAGACCATGATAGATTTTGGGACAATTGCAACCGCGATGGTAACACCGTTTGATATAAACGGGAATATCGATTTTGCAAAGACAACGAAATTGGTAAATTATTTAATTGATAACGGTACAACAGCAATCGTGGTAGGAGGAACGACAGGAGAATCTCCTACATTAACTTCAGAAGAGAAAGTAGCGTTATATCGCCATGTCGTATCTGTTGTCGATAAAAGAGTGCCCGTAATCGCTGGAACAGGTAGCAATAATACGCATGCTTCTATTGACTTAACTAAAAAGGCAACAGAAGTTGGTGTGGATGCAGTAATGCTAGTAGCACCGTATTATAACAAACCGAGTCAAGAAGGAATGTATCAGCATTTTAAAGCAATTGCTGAAAGCACGCCGCTTCCGGTTATGCTATATAACGTTCCAGGACGATCTATTGTACAAATCTCCGTTGATACAGTTGTTCGTTTATCAGAAATAGAAAACATTGTTGCTATTAAAGATGCCGGCGGCGATGTGTTAACAATGACAGAAATCATTGAAAAAACAGCGGACGACTTTGCGGTATACAGCGGTGATGACGGTTTAACGTTACCAGCTATGGCAGTTGGAGCGAAAGGTATCGTTTCGGTAGCCTCTCATGTTATCGGAAACGAAATGCAAGAAATGATTACAGCATTTCAAGCAGGAGAATTTAAGAAGGCACAAAAATTACATCAATTACTTGTAAGAGTAACTGATTCATTATTTATGGCGCCAAGTCCAACTCCAGTAAAAACAGCGTTACAAATGGTTGGATTAGATGTAGGTTCTGTACGTTTACCACTTCTTCCATTAACAGAAGAAGAAAGAGTAACGTTACAATCTGTAATGCAATCTATCCCTCGTTAATAAAAAATGACCTAGTGTAGAACTAGGTCATTTTTTATTATATGCAAATCTTTTCCTCTTTTTCTCACTTATATGTGTTCTTATAAGAATATTAATCGCTTCTTCATTATGTGTATAAGAAAATAATCGTACCCCTTTAACTGAGTCAAAAAATGATAGATATTATGGCATAAACGTAATAAACTACGGTGTCTGTTTTTAGAGAAATTCCCTCAAATGTGACGTAATTCATAAAAAAACTCCATTTTGTAAGTGTTTTTGTTGGATTTTAGAAAAATAAATCTTGAAACTTCCTATTATGAAATGAATTTAGCGTATGTATGGCTAGTTCTTAAAAATAATATGGAGTATAAAATCGGAGTAAATATAAAGGAAATACGTTCGATACTTTTGTTGTCATTCCGTTCTTTTACTCTTTCTTTCACACGATTTAACTTGTGTTCTATTTCTTGTATCAGGTATAATATGGCTAAGTAGCTTAGTACGGGTATGCTTAGCAAAATTGGGAAAAATTATAATTTAATTAAATTTTCATATCATATCGAATAAGATATTTGATTTATATAATGAAAGAGAGGTGAAACCTGGTTTAAAAAATAAACAAGGACATGATATCGCATAACGGTAAGGACATTCGTCTTGGACGGTGAAAATATGGTGGTTGTAGAGTTTCCCCTGGTGTCTCTGCAATTTTAGTGAAATCAGTGTTTGCAAGATTTTTAAACCAGGCAACAACATGAAGAGAAAAGAGAATGAGTCTGTTAAAGTATTTGCTCTTGGTGGAGTAGGTGAAATCGGGAAAAACATGTACTGTGTTGAAATTGATTCTGAAATCTTTATCGTAGATGCAGGGTTAATGTTCCCGGGAGATGAAATGTTTGGAATTGATATCGTTATTCCTGATATTACATATTTAGTGGAAAATCAAGAGCGAGTAAAAGGTTTATTTATTACTCACGGTCATGAAGATCATATTGGTGGAATTGTGTATGTACTTCGTAAATTATCTATTCCAGTCTATGCAACGAAATTAACAGTAGGACTTATACAAGAAAAACTTGGTGAAGCGGGCATGTTAGGCCGTGTAGACCTAAAAACAATCGATTCAAATTCAACAGTAGAATTTAACACTACAACGGTGTCATTCTTCGGAACGACACATAGTATTCCGGATTCTGTTGGCGTTTGTTTCCATACATCAAAAGGTGCAGTCGTATATACGGGAGACTTTAAATTCGATCAAACTCCAATTGGAAATAGTGGAGCAGACCTTGGGAAAATGGCGCAAATCGGAAATGAAGGCGTACTTTGCTTATTATCTGATAGTACAAACGCAGAGCGCCCAGGCTATACAGGTTCAGAAAAAGAAGTTGGTGTAGAAATCTCTAAAGTGTTCTACGGTGCAGAAGGTCGTATTATCGTTGCTTCATTTGCATCGAATGTACATCGTATTCAACAAGTATTTGATGCAGCTGCTGAAACAGGGCGAAAAGTAGCGGTAGTAGGACGTAGTATGGTGAAAGTAGTAGACATTGCAAGACGTCTTGGTTATTTAAATGTTCCAGAAGGTATGGTTATTTCATTACAAGAAGTAGACAACTTCCCAGAGAAAAAGGTAGCTATTTTAACGACAGGTAGTCAAGGTGAACCGATGGCTGCTCTATCTAGAATGGCAAAACAAGCACATAAACAAATTTCAATTCGTAAAGGTGATACTGTTATCATTGCTGCTTCGCCAATTCCGGGTAATGAAATATCTGTATCAAAAATTATTGATTTGTTATTTAGAGCTGGAGCTGAAGTTGTTTATTACGGCGAACGAAAAGTTCACGTGTCAGGTCACGGTAGCCAAGAAGAATTAAAATTAATGTTAAATTTAATGAAACCAAAGTACTTTGTACCCGTACATGGTGAGTTCCGTATGCAAAAAGCACATGCATATTTAGCTGAAGATGTAGGTATTACAAGAGAAAATATCTTTATCGTAGAAAAAGGCGATGTAATTGCTTTTGGTGACGATGAAGCAAACTTAGTCGGTAAAGTACAAGCTGGTAATGTTTTAATTGATGGATTAGGTGTAGGTGACGTTGGTAATATCGTTCTTCGAGATAGAAAGATGTTATCTCAAGATGGAATACTAGTAGTTGTTGTAACGCTTGGTAAAGATGAAAAGAAAATTATCTCTGGCCCAGAAATCATTTCACGTGGTTTCGTATATGTTCGTGAATCAGAAGCGTTAATTGAACGATCTACAGAGATTGTACGTATGATTGTTGAGCAGTCAATTAAAGAATATTCAATTGAATGGTCAATGTTAAAACAAAATATTCGTGAATTATTAGGACAGTTCTTGTACGAAGAGACAAAGAGAAAACCTATGATTTTACCGATTATTATGGAAGTATAAAAAGATCACCCTTATGGGTGATCTTTTTTCTTTTTAACCCTATCGAATGAAATTTATAACTTAAGAAATAATAGTTATATACGAGTGAAAGGGGATGCGAAATGACAGAACGTGATCGATATACAAATGAAGAAAAAGAAGCTGGAAAAGAGGCTTCAATAGTTGAAAAAATTCAACAGCTTGGACAGACAAATGTACCACAGATGAATGAATCACGTATTCATTGTTTAACGATTATCGGACAAGTGGAAGGTCATGTTCAATTACCACCGCAAAATAAAACAACAAAATATGAGCATATCATTCCGCAAATTGTTGCGATTGAACAAAATCCGAAAATTGAAGGTTTGCTTTTAATATTAAATACAGTTGGAGGTGACGTTGAAGCTGGGCTAGCAATTTCTGAAATGGTAGCTTCACTTTCAAAACCAACAGTATCTCTAGTTTTAGGTGGGGGACATTCCATCGGTGTACCGATTGCTGTTTCTACTGACTATTCGTTTATTGCGGAAACTGCGACGATGACAATTCATCCAATTCGTTTAACAGGTCTTGTCATAGGTGTGCCACAAACATTTGAGTATTTGGATAAGATGCAAGAAAGAGTCATTCGTTTTGTGACGAAGCACTCGAAAGTAACAGAAGATCGTTTTAAAGAGCTTATGTTTGCGAAAGGAAATTTAACGCGAGATATTGGGACGAATGTAATTGGTGGGGATGCAGTAAAGTACGGTCTTATAGATGATGTCGGCGGTATTGGAAATGCGATTCGAAAATTAAACGAATTAATAGATGTTCGTGCGGAAAATAGTACAGAAGGGACAATGCTACAATGATTTTATATACAATTATGCCAGAGCAACTTGTGTATCCGGTCGATTATTCACAATGTGAAAGTCAAAAAGTTGTAAATATAAATGGTGTGGAATTAATGGTTTCTGAAGAGGAACATGGATGTTATTCTATTGTACGTGTGCTAAGTACGGACCCACTTCACTATTTAGAGTTTGAGCCCGGTCAGAAAATAACCTTTTAGCAAAAAGAAGGATTTTGTTTAGAAGCTATGGTATAATATAAAAAACAAGACGGTTGAGCAGCCATGAGTAGGCTGCTTTCTTCTGTTTATTTAGCATTTTACAAGAAGTGTAAAAATAGAAGATATAAAGACCTGAAAAATAGAGAAAACAGACATATAAATAGAGCATTTTGAAGGGAGCTTTACTTATATGTAGAACACGAGGTGAAGAAATGGCAAAACAAAAGCAAAGAGGGACGAAGGCAAAGGCAAGACGTACGATAAAGCCAACTTTGTATTATGAAATCGTCGGTTTAACTCTTTTTGCACTTTCAATCATTACGATTTTACAGCTAGGCGTTGTAGGGAAATCGTTTGTGTTATTTTTTCGCTTCTTCTTTGGTGAGTGGTACATAATTGGTGTGTTAGGTGTAATAGCTTTATCGGTTTCCTTTGTTATAAAACGCGGATGGCCGAACCTTTTAAATAAACGATTAATTGGATTTTATTTAATTGTATTGGCGATATTAATGTTTAGTCATATTACATTATTTAACCTTCTTACAAAAGATGGAGCAGTGCAAAATACTTCTGTTATTGTGAGTACGAAAGATAACTTCTTTCTTGAAATGAAAAAGGGGCCAGATAGCGTTCATTTAGGTGGTGGTATGTTTGGTGCGCTTATGTTCGCAACATGTTACTTCTTATTTGACGAAGTAGGAGCTTATATCATTGGTATTATTCTAGTTATTCTCGGTATACTTTGTATAACAAATAAGCATATTGGAGAAGTGTTAGCTCCAGTTGGTAGAATTCTTAGAAGTCAGTTTCAAGTGATGCAAGGGGATTATAAAGATTGGAGAGCCAAAAGAACGGCTGAACAAACAGAAAAGAAAAAAACAACAAGAAGCACAAGAAGCAAACGTGCTGCAGAACAAGAAGAAATTATTGAGCCGATGGAAGAAATCTCAATTGATCCTCCGATTATTTCGAATTTCACTGAGAATTATCCTGTAAATGAAGAAGAGGATAAACGAATCGAAGTAGAGCAAGAAGAGTTGATCACTTCACCGTTTATTGAAGAGACTCCGCCAATTGAAGAACCAAAGAAAAAGCGTGGAGAAAAAATTGTTGAATCGTTAGAGAGTGAAGCGCAAGCACCTCCTATGCAATTTTCAAATGTAGAAAATAAAGATTACAAGCTTCCTTCACTTGATATATTAAAATTTCCAAAGAATAAGCAAGTTACAAATGAAAATGCGGAAATTTATGAGAATGCTCGTAAATTAGAACGTACATTCCAAAGTTTTGGAGTGAAAGCGAAAGTAACAAAAGTGCATAGAGGTCCTGCAGTTACAAAATATGAAGTGTATCCTGATATGGGGGTAAAGGTAAGTAAAATTGTCAGTTTAAGTGATGATTTAGCCCTTGCTTTAGCTGCAAAGGACATTCGTATTGAAGCGCCAATTCCCGGGAAATCAGCTGTAGGGATCGAAGTTCCAAACTCAGAGGTTTCGATGGTAACGCTGAGGGAAGTTCTTGACTCTAAGGCTAATAATCATCCGGAAGAGAAGTTGTTAATTGGTCTTGGCCGAGATATTACAGGTGAAGCTGTATTAGCCCGTCTAAATAAAATGCCTCATTTACTCGTAGCTGGTGCGACAGGTAGCGGGAAAAGTGTATGTATTAACGGTATTATTGTTAGTATTTTAATGCGTGCAAAACCACATGAAGTAAAATTAATGATGATTGACCCGAAAATGGTAGAGCTAAATGTATATAACGGTGTGCCTCATTTGTTAACGCCAGTTGTAACTGATCCGAAAAAAGCATCGCAAGCATTGAAAAAAGTTGTGAGTGAAATGGAACGTCGTTATGAATTGTTTGCTCATAGTGGTACACGTAACATTGAAGGATACAACGATTATATAAAAGAGCATAATAGTCAATCAGAAGCGAAACAACCCGAATTACCTTATATTGTAGTAATTGTGGACGAGTTAGCAGATTTAATGATGGTTGCTTCGTCTGATGTAGAGGATGCAATTATGCGTCTAGCGCAAATGGCTCGTGCTGCTGGTATTCATTTAATTATTGCAACGCAACGTCCGTCAGTTGACGTTATTACGGGTGTTATTAAAGCAAATATTCCATCACGTATTGCATTCGCTGTATCTTCTCAAACAGATTCTCGTACAATTCTTGACGGTGGTGGTGCAGAGAAGCTACTAGGTCGTGGAGACATGCTGTTTATACCAATTGGTGCATCGAAACCTGTACGTGTACAAGGCGCATTTCTATCAGATGATGAAGTTGAGAGAGTTGTAGAATATGTTATTGGACAGCAAAAAGCACAATATCAAGAAGATATGATTCCGCAAGATGTTCCTGATACGAAGCAGGAAGTAGAAGATGAATTATATGATGAAGCGGTTCAACTTGTAGTGGAAATGCAAACAGCATCTGTTTCTATGTTACAACGTAGGTTTAGAGTAGGTTATACGCGAGCTGCTCGCCTAATTGATGCAATGGAAATGAATGGTGTAGTAGGTCCGTATGAAGGGAGTAAACCGAGGGAAGTACTCATTAATGATGTACAAGAAAAAAGTTCTTAAAAAAAGCCTAATTGTTTTTACAATTAGGCTTTTTTATATAGTGTTTTTGTTATATACTATACTCAGTGATAAAGAAAGGGCTTACATTTAGGGGTGCCCTTTAGAATACGAATACTTTGAGTATGTTTTATGTAAATGTTCGATATTTAATGCAGAAAAATGTTAGATTTTGTTGACACGTATGAGAGCAAGTGGTAAGATTACTTCGAAAAGAATCACTGCCTCATATAATCTTGGAGATAAGGTCCATAAGTTTCTACCTGGCAACCATGAATTGCTAGACTATGAGGGGAAAAGTGTGTAACAAAGGATGTAAAGGATCTTTGTGCCGAACTTTTTCTCGAAATGAGGAATGTTTATGGTGCAAAGTTTTTTTTATGCAATAAAGAGTGAAAATTTTATTTTAAAAAATTATTATTATTTATTCGACAATTACATTTATTTTGGTGTTTAGTCATTTGTACTATGTTGTAAGTTGAAAAAAGAGAAAAGAAGTCTTACATCAGAGGTCGAATAATTGAAATGCGGGGGAGTCTTATGTCAGTAAAATCTGATAGTCGTCACCTATATCTACGGGTGATTGATCACATCAAAGAAAAAATTAAAGATGGCGCTTATAAAGAACGACAAAAGTTACCATCAGAGTTTGATTTAGCGAAAGAACTTGGCGTAAGTAGAGCGACTTTAAGGGAAGCGTTGCGTATTTTAGAAGAAGAAAATGTTGTCATTCGTAGACATGGTGTAGGGACATTTGTAAATGCAAAGCCATTATTTTCTTCTGGAATAGAACAACTTTCTAGTATTACAGATATGATTTCTAGTGTGGGGAAAACACCAGGAACAATCTTTTTATCATCATCTACTACAACTTTAACAGAAGAGGAAAAAGAGAAGTTTAATAGTGAAGATGGTTTTAATGCAGTGATGATTGAACGCGTGCGTACAGCAGATGGGGAACCTGTTGTGTATTGTATCGATAAACTTGCAAAAGAAATATTGCCAGACTTATCGGGTTACAATGAGGAATCATTATTAACGGTGATACATAATAACACGCATAAGCGCATAACATATGCGGTTGCTCACATTGAGCCAATTGGCTATCACCCTAAAATCTCACCAATTTTAGAATGTGAGCCTGAAACAGCACTGCTTGTATTAAAACAAATGCACTATGATCAAAATGATGAGCCAATCTTATATTCTATCAATTACTTTAGAGCTGATAAATTTAGCTTCCACGTATTAAGAAAGCGTATGTAGGTAAATTCCTTTTTAGGGAGGTGACAGCAAGAAGTAAGGAACAGCAGCGTAAGAATAAATAAATATATATCATTTTTGGAGGGGTTTCTAGTATGAAGAAAAAAGCAGGCCTTTTATTATCATTAACTTTAGCAGCAAGTACAGTTTTAGGTGCATGTGGTAACTCGGATAAGGCGAGCAGTGACAAGAAAGACACGAAAGACAATAAAGATTTCAAGGTTGGTCTTGTAACGGATGTTGGGGGCGTTGATGATAAGTCATTTAACCAATCTTCTTGGGAAGGGTTACAAAAGTTTGGTAAAGATAATGGTTTAAAAGAAAAGACAAATTATCGTTACCTTCAGTCTGAAAAAGAAGCTGATTATATTCCGAATTTAAAAAAATTCTCAAAAGATAAATATGATTTAACATTCGGAATTGGTTATAAATTAGAAGGTGCAATTAAAGAAGTAGCAAAAGAATCTTCAAAACAACAATTTGCAATCGTAGATACTGTTGTAGATGCACCGAACGTAACGAGCATTACGTTTAAAGATCATGAAGGATCATTCCTTGTAGGTGCGGTAGCAGCTATGTCAACAAAATCGAATAAAGTAGGATTTGTTGGTGGAATGAAAAGTGATTTAATTAGTAAATTTGAAAATGGATTTAAAGCTGGTGCAAAGGCAGTAAATCCAAACATTGAAATCGTATCTGAATATGCAGAAGCATTCGATAAGCCTGAAAAAGGTACAGTTCTTGCTTCAGCAATGTATGGTCAAGGCGTAGACGTAATTTATCATGCTGCTGGTGGTACAGGTAACGGTGTGTTCACAGAAGCGAAAAACCGTAAGAAAAAAGGTGAAAATGTTTGGGTAATCGGTGTTGACCGTGACCAACATCAAGAAGGTATGCCTGAAAATGTAACATTAACTTCAATGATTAAACGTGTTGATGTAGCAGTAGAAAAAGTAGCTAAAGAAGCAAAAGATGGGAATTTAAAAGGTGGAAAAATTGAAGAGTTTGGCTTAAAAGATGACGGTATTGGTATTTCAAAAACAACTGATAACGTGAAAAAAGTTAACCCTGAAATTTTAACAAAAGTAGAAGAGCTTGAAAAGAAAATTACAGCCGGTGAAATTAAAGTGCCAGCTACAGATAAAGAGTATAAAGAATACGAAGCTTCTCTAAAAAAATAAATAGAGAAATAGCAAAGGTTAGTTCATAGAACTAACCTTTGTATGTATAAAACTTCCGAATAGCTTAATAAGTTAATAGTGTAATAGGGAATGTTCCCTGTTAAAAGGAGGAACACAATGGAATACGTAATTGAGATGAATAACATTACGAAAGTATTCCCAGGCATTGTAGCGAATGATGATATTACGCTGCAAGTAAAGCAGGGTGAGATACATGCTTTACTTGGAGAAAATGGTGCAGGGAAATCCACATTAATGAATGTACTATTTGGTTTGTACCAACCAGAGCAGGGTGAAATTAAAATTAAAGGTAAACCTGTAAAAATCACAAATCCGAATATAGCAAATGACCTTGGTATTGGAATGGTCCATCAACACTTTATGCTTGTTCATAATTTTACAGTTACAGAGAATATTATTCTCGGAAATGAACCGAAGAAAAAAGGGAAAATTGCTGTTGAGGAAGCTGCTAAAGAAATTCAAAAACTGTCTGAACAATACGGTTTATCTGTAGATCCATATGCGAAAATACAGGATATTTCAGTTGGTATGCAGCAGCGTGTTGAGATTTTGAAAACTCTTTACCGCGGTGCAGAAATTTTGATATTTGATGAACCAACAGCTGTGTTAACACCGCAAGAAATTCATGAGCTAATTCAAATTATGAAAAAGCTTGTGCAAGAAGGAAAATCTATTGTTCTTATTACACATAAGTTGAAAGAAATTATGGAAGTTTGCGATCGTTGTACGATTATTCGTAAAGGAAAAGGGATTGGAACGGTTGACGTTGCAAATACGGATGAAAATAAACTTGCAGAATTAATGGTCGGACGTCAAGTGAATTTTAAAACAGAAAAAATAGACGCGAAGCCAAAAGAAGAGGTACTTTCAATTGCAAACCTTGTTGTTCACGATGCACGTCAACTACCTGCTGTAAAAGGCCTTGACTTAACTGTTCGTGCGGGGGAAATTGTTGGGATTGCAGGGATTGATGGAAACGGACAAAGTGAATTAATAGAAGCAATTACTGGTTTACGAAAAGTTGAGTCAGGTTCTATTGCAATTAAAGGAAAAGAAATAACAAATTGGCCTGTTAGAAGAATAACAGAAGAAGGAATTGGTCATATTCCAGAAGATCGTCATAAACACGGACTCGTTCTTGATTTTTCTGTTAGAGATAATATAGTTCTGCAAACGTATTATAAAAATCCATTTTCAAAGAAAGGGATTTTAAATTTCAGCAAAATTACAGAAAAAGCAAAGGCTCTTATTGAACAGTTTGATGTGCGTACACCTAGTGAGCAAACGTTAGCACGCGCTCTATCTGGGGGGAATCAACAAAAAGCAATTATTGCACGTGAAGTAGACCGAAATCCAGATTTATTAATTGCGGCACAGCCAACACGTGGTTTAGATGTAGGAGCAATTGAATTTATTCATAAGAGATTAATAGAGCAAAGGGATAAAGGAAAAGGTGTATTACTTTTATCATTAGAGTTAGATGAAATCTTAAATGTTAGCGATCGAATTGCTGTTATTTATGAAGGGGAAATTGTAGCAATAGTTGATGCGAAAGAAACGAATGAGCAACAGCTTGGATTGTTAATGGCTGGAGGAACAAAGAAGGAGCAGGTGGGTACAAATGGCTAAAAAGCTTTTAACAGAACGAACGATAAATATTTTAGTCCCAGTACTATCCGTTATTTTCGGCTTACTTGTAGGAGCGATTGTAATGCTAGTTAGTGGCTATGATCCAATTGTTGGTTATAGTGCACTTTGGACAGGAATGTTCGGCAGCGCAAGTGCGATTGGTGAAACGCTTCGTACAATGATACCGCTTATTCTTGCTGGCTTATCGGTGGCGTTTGCATTTCGTACAGGTTTATTTAATATCGGGGTAGAGGGTCAATTGTTAGTTGGTTGGCTTGCAGCGGTTTGGTTCGGTTATGCAGTCTCACTACCAGCTTTCCTTCATATTCCATTATCTATTTTATTTGCAGCATTGGTGGGCGGAATTTGGGGCTTCATTCCGGGATATTTAAAAGGGAAGTTTCAAGTGAATGAAGTTATTGTAACTATTATGATGAACTATATCGCGTTGTATGTAACGTATGACATCATTAAGCGTTTCTTACATGCGGGTAATGACAAAACGTATGATATTAAAGAGAGTGCGTCACTATCTTCAGACTGGCTTGCTTCTATTACTGATGGTTCACGTCTACACTGGGGAATTATTGTAGCAATTTTAATCGCTATTTTAATGTGGTTCTTATTAGATCGAACAACTTTAGGTTACGAATTAAAGTCAGTAGGATTTAATCAGCATGCTTCTCAATATGCAGGTATGAAAGTTTCTCGTAATGTAGTATTCTCCATGACAATTGCTGGTGCATTTGCGGGGATTGGTGGAGCGATGGAAGGATTAGGGACATTCCAGAGTATGACAGCGATGTCTTCGTTTACAGGAGTAGGATTTGATGGGATTGCCGTAGCATTACTTGGAGGGAATAATCCGTTTGGTATAATCCTTTCAGCTTTATTATTTGGTGGTTTGAAAAGTGCTTCCCCTCAAATGAACTTTGAGGCAGATGTACCGTCAGAGCTTATTAATGTAATTATTGCATGTATCATCTTCTTTGTTGCATGTAGTTATGTGTTAAGATGGGCGCTTACACGCATGAGCAAGGAGGGGAAATAAATGAGCTTTTTAGATATATTAGCCATTCTTGTGACGGGTACGTTATATACATCGGCACCTATCATTTTCACGGCACTAGGTGGTGTATTTAGTGAACGATCGGGTGTTGTAAATATCGGATTAGAAGGACTAATGCTATTTGGTGCATTTATTGGAGTCGTTACAAACTTATTAATGGGTGATACTTGGGGAACGATGACTCCGTGGATTGCGTTACTATTTGCGGCAATTGGTAGTGGATTATTTGCATTACTTCATGCGGTAGCTTCTATTACATTCCGAGCAGATCAAGTTGTAAGTGGTGTAGCCATTAACTTCTTATCTCTTGGTTTAACAGTATTTGCAATTAAGAAGATTTTTGATAAAGGGCAGACTGACTTTATTCAGTATCGTATTGAAAAGATTGATATTCCAGGCCTTTCGGATATTCCGGTTTTAGGGAAAATATTTTTCTCGAACGTACCAATAACGTCATATATTGCCATTATTTTAGCATTCGTTGTTTGGTATGTTATTTATAAAACACCGTTCGGTCTTCGTCTACGTGCTGTTGGTGAACACCCAATGGCAGCGGATACGATGGGGATTAACGTATATAAAATGCGCTATATTGGAGTCTGTATTTCAGGAGTGTTTGCTGGAATTGGTGGAGCGATTTTTGCAATGTCAATTTCTAATAACTTCTCAGGGGCAACTATTACAGGACAAGGTTTCTTAGCTTTAGCTGCTATGATTTTTGGAAAGTGGAATCCACTAGGCGCACTAGGTGCAGCTCTATTCTTTGGTTTTGCGCAATCTTTAAGTGTAACGGGCGGAACAATCCCTGTATTAGACCAAATTCCAAGTGTTTTATTAACGATATTACCATATGTATTCACAATATTAGCGCTTGTCGGTTTTGTAGGTCGTTCTGAAGCTCCTAAAGCATTAGGAACTCCTTATGAAAAAGGAAAACGATAAGTATTTTATAAGTATAAAAAAGCTCGCACATTAGTGTGGGCTTTTTTACATAGAATATATTTAATACGGAATTTTACTATGTTCCTTACATATTAAAGTTTTTAGAAAGAATCATATGTAAGCATAATAAGGGAGAAAAGTTGATTTTTTATTTCTAAAAACTGTATATTGAAGAGGAATATTCCTATATACGTAAAGGAGGGCTATAAATGAAACTAATGGAACAACAACTACATGAGTTAGGTGGTTTGCGCGTACATATTATTCCGACTGATAAATATAAAACGAATACCTTTGTATTTCGTTTTAAAGCGCCTTTAAATGAGGAGACGGTGACAGAGCGTGCCCTATTGCCATACGTATTGCAAAGTGCGACAGAAAAATTACCTTCTGTAATTCGTCTTCGTCAATATTTAGAAGAATTATACGGATCTTCTTTAGCGGTAGATGTAAGTAAAAAAGGGGAAGACCATATTATCTCCATTTATGTAGACATTGCAAATGAAGTTTATTTACATGATGCACCACCGTTATTTGAAAAAGCGCTTTCTATGTTGTCAGATATTGTGTTACATCCAGCAACGGAGGGGAACGGTTTCCTATCTTCTATCGTAGAAAGTGAAAAAAGAGCACTGTTACAGAGAATTGAAGCTACTTATGATGATAAAATGCGTTATGCAAACGAGCGTTTAATTGAAGAAATGTGCAAAGTAGAACCGTATCGTTTAAGTGCAAATGGAAAAAAAGAGAGTGTTATGTCTATTACAAATGAAAGTTTGTATCAGTATTATCAAAAGGTGTTAGCGGAAGATGAAATGGATCTATATATTATTGGTGATATTTCAGAAAACGCCGTTGATCTTGTAAGTAAGTATTTTTCTATTTCAACTCGTCCAGTGAGAGAAAGAAATGTACTCCTTCATAGACGAAACAATGAAGAAAAAGAAGTTGTTGAAAAACAAGAATTAAAACAAAGTAAATTACACATCGGTTATCGTACATTTGTCACATATAAAGATGAAGATTATTTTGCATTGCAATTGTTCAATGGATTGTTTGGTGGCTTTTCTCATTCGAAGTTATTCGTAAATGTGCGTGAAAAAAATAGTTTAGCGTACTATGCAGCATCGCGCTTTGAAAGTCATAAAGGTTTATTATTTGTTATGTCAGGAATCGAAGCGAAAAATTATGAAAAAGCAGTTGAGATTATTAAAGAACAAATGCTTGCGATGCAAAACGGAGAGTTTTCTGAAGAAGAAATACATCAAACAAAAAGTGTCATCCAAAATCAAATATTAGAGGCAATTGATACACCACGTGGCTTTGTAGAAATGCTATATCATGGTATTATTTCAGATCGTACACGTCCAGTTGAAGAATGGCTTACAGGTATAGAAAGTGTGACGAAAGAAGAAATTGTAAAAGTTGCTAAAAATATTGAACTAGATACAATTTACTTTTTACAAGGAACGGAGGGAGAGTAAATGGAGAAAATTGTTTATGAGCAATTAAAAGAAACACTCTATTATGAAAAACTTCCTAATGGATTAGATGTATATGTTTTACCGAAACAAGGATTTAATAAAACATTTGCGACGTTTACGACGAAATATGGTTCTGTAGATAATACATTTGTACCATTAGGGAAAGAAGAAATGATTCGTGTGCCTGATGGAATTGCACATTTTCTTGAGCATAAATTATTTGAAAAAGAAGATCACGATGCTTTCCAATTGTTTAGTAAACAAGGAGCATCGGCAAATGCTTTTACATCCTTTACACGAACAGCTTACCTTTTTTCATGTACTTCAAACGTAGAACAAAATTTAAATACATTGCTAAACTTCGTGCAAGAGCCTTATTTCTCTGAAAAAACGGTTGAAAAGGAGAAGGGGATAATTGGGCAAGAAATTCAAATGTATCAAGATAACCCAGATTGGCGTTTGTACTTCGGGTTAATTGATAGCTTGTTTGTAAAACACCCAATTAAAATTGATATTGCAGGGACAATCGAATCTATTAGTAAAATTACGAAAGATTTATTGTATGAATGTTATGAAACATTTTATCATCCGAGCAATATGTTATTGTTTGTTGTGGGTGCAATTGATCCAGAGAAAACAATGGATTTAGTACGTGAAAATCAAGCGAAAAAAGATTATAAAAACCAGCCAGAAATTGTGCGTTCATTTGAAGAAGAACCAAATGAGGTAAATGAAAAGAAAAAAATTATTTCAATGCCTGTGCAAACACCGAAATGTTTAGTTGGTATTAAAGCGACTAATTTAAAGGAAAAGGGGCAAGCGCTTTTAAAACAAGAAATTGCGCTTACGTTACTCTTAGATTATTTATTTGGAAAAAGTTCTGTTCATTACGAAACTTTATATAATGAAGGGCTTATTGATGATTCATTCTCGTATGACTATACAGAAGAAAATAACTTCGGTTTTGCAATGGTTGGCGGTGATACGAAACAACCTGATGAATTAGCAAATCGTTTAAAAGATATTTTATTAAAAACAGATTATGATCAATTAGATGCGGCGGCATTAGAACGAGTGAAGAAAAAGAAAATTGGTGGTTTTTTACGCTCGTTGAATTCACCAGAATATATTGCAAATCAATTTACACGATACGCGTTTAATGAATCTAGCCTATTTGACGCATTGACTGTATTAGAAGGACTAACCGTTCAAGACTTACAAGAAGTAGCGAAATTATTGTTATCAGAAGACAAAATGAGTATTTGTCAGGTGTTACCGAAAAAATAAAATTAAAAAGATACCCTCATCTTATCATTGAAAAATTGTAAGATGAGGGTATTATTTAGTTATGTGAAAATTGAACTTGTAGAGATAAGAGAGGGACTTTATGAAAAAGTATGCGTTAGTAACTGGAGGGAGCGGAGGAATTGGCTCTGCTATTTCGAAACAATTAATTCAAGATGGATATACAGTTTATGTTCATTACAATAACAGTGAAGAAAAGGTATTGGAATTGCAGAAGGCATGGGGAGAAGTTATCCCTGTTCAAGCGAATTTAGCTTCTAGTGATGGAGCAGAGCAATTGTGGGGACAAATTGAACATCCTATTGATGTTATTGTATACGCAGCTGGGAAGAGTATTTTTGGACTAGTAACAGATGTAACAAACGATGAATTGGATTATATGGTAGAACTTCAAGTGAAGAACGTATATAAATTACTTTCTATGGCACTTCCGCCTATGATCGGGAGAAGAAGTGGTAATATTGTAATTGTTTCATCTATATGGGGACAAATAGGGGCTTCTTGTGAAGTGCTTTATTCAATGGTAAAAGGGGCACAAAATTCATATGTGAAAGCTTTAGCGAAAGAAGTTTCTTTAAGTGGATTACGTGTGAATGCAGTAGCACCAGGAGCAATTGAAACGGAAATGTTAAGTGTTTTTTCTGAAGAAGATAAAATGGGAATTGCTGAAGATATACCATTAGGTAGAATAGGATTACCAGAAGAAGTAGCGAAAACAGTTTCATTCCTCGTATCACCAGGAGCGTCTTACATAACTGGACAAATTATCGGAGTGAATGGCGGTTGGCACTGCTAAAAAATTCTTACATAAAAAATGAATAGTTGCACAAATTAAGGATGATTTTATTACTCAATAGTGAGGTGCTTAATTATGTCAGTATTAGATAATTTTGATCAGTGGAAGAGCTTTTTAGGAGAACGTTTAGAGCAAGCGCAAGACAAAGGTTTAGATGGCGGTGCGGTATCAGATATGGCGTTTCGTGTTGGCGACTATCTTGCTAATGAAGTAGAAGGACGCAATGACCAAGAGAAATTATTAGCTGAGCTTTGGAAAGTTGCTGATGAACAGGAGCAACATACAATTGCAAATTTAATGGTTAAGTTCGTACAACATAAGTAAAAGTAGAGAGGAGATTCTCCTCTCTACTTTTTTTGTATAATAATTACACAGGGTAGATTATACATTTAGCTTCCCTATTAAGGTGAAATCATATAATATAGTACGTAGGTGTAAAGTAAGCAAGGGGAGTGATCTTGGATGATTGAATGGTATTTTGAATATGAAATACATAAAAACCGACCTGGCTTGCTTGGTGACGTTTCTTCGTTAATCGGTATGCTCGGCATTAATATTGTCACAATTAATGGTGTAGATAATGCACGACGTGGGTTACTTCTTATGTGTGATAATCAAGAGCAAATCTCTAGACTTGAATCAATTTTAAATACGATGGATAACATAACGGTAACGAAATATCGTCCGCCCAAGCTAAGAGATAAGCTAGCGGTTAGGCATGGTAGGTACATACAACGAGATGCAGATGATAAGAAAACATTTCGATTTGTGCGTGATGAATTAGGCTTACTTGTAGATTTTATGGCAGAAATTATGAAAAAAGAAGGCCATAAACTAATTGGGATACGCGGAATGCCTCGTGTCGGAAAAACAGAATCCATTGTTGCTGCAAGTGTTTGTGCAAATAAAAGGTGGTTATTTGTATCATCTACTCTTATTAAGCAAACTGTTCGTAGTCAATTAATTGAAGATGAGTATAGCGATGACAATATTTTCATCCTAGATGGAATTGTGTCAACGAAGCGTGCTAACGAAAGACATTGGCAGCTCGTTCGTGAAATTATGAGATTGCCTGCAACGAAAGTTGTGGAACATCCTGATGTATTTGTGAGTCAGTCAGAATACACATTGGATGATTTTGATTATATTATCGAGTTGCGTAACGATTATGATGAAGAAATTCAATATAATTTAGTAGATGAAATTGAGCAAGGTACGCAAAAAAATTTCTCTATGTTTGACTTTTAAAGAAATATTGAGGTGTTAGTAGTGACGGAATTGGGACAAAAGCTGAAAGAAGCAAGAGAAGCGAAAGGCTTGTCTATTGATCAGCTGCATGAGATTACAAAAATTCAAAAACGCCATTTAGTGGCAATTGAAGAAGGCAATTATGATGTATTGCCAGGAGCTTTTTATGCGCGTGCATTCATTAAACAATACGCAGATGCGGTTGGATTAAATGGAGAGGAACTGCTCGTAGAACATCAGAGTACGATACCACAATCTGAAAAGCGTGAAGTTCCACAAGTATCAACGGGACAAAAAACACAAGAAACAATGCAAAAATCTTCATCATGGCCAATTGCAGATCACATGCCGAAAATCTTAGTTGCGCTGTTAGTAATCGCAGTTGGAGTGGTAATCTGGTTTGTGTTTCAAGCGTTAACTGGAAAAGATGATGAAAAAGTTCCGAGCGCTCAAAGTGAGAAAATTGAAGTTCAAAAAGCGAAAGATTCTCCGTTAGATACGAAGAAAGATGAAGTGAAAGCGGAAGAGCCAAAAAAAGAGGAACCAAAGAAAGAAGAACCAAAGAAAGAGGAGCAACCAGCACAACCAACTGGACAGCAAGAAGTGAAAGTAGTTGGAACAACTGGAAAGGTATCTACTTTGGAAATTCATAATAATAAAACATTAGAACTGGAATTATCGGGTAAAGGTGCGAGTTATGTAGATGTTAAAGATGATGCTGGGAATGTGATTCTAAACGCTACAGTACAAGAGGGCCAAATAGAAAAACGTGATGTATCAACATTAAAAGAAGTGCGACTTAATATTGGAAATGCAACGAATGTTGAAGTTAAACTGAATGGCCAAGTGGTCGCTTATCCATTGGATCCAGAAAAAGAACTTCACCAAAGATTGGTGATAAAAAACCAAGGGATAGAGCAACCTGCACAATAACAGTCATCGCTTCGATGACTTTTTTTCGATGAACAAATGTTTTTGATATGATGGAGGAATAGCTGTGAATTTACCAAATAAAATTACAATATCTAGAATCTTCTTAATTCCAATTTTTATGGTAATTATGTTAGCACCCTTTGATTGGGGTTCATACAAAATTGGTGATGTTGATTTACCGATTCAACATTTAGTGGGGGCACTTATCTTTATCATTGCTTCAGCTACAGATTGGATTGATGGACATTACGCAAGAAAATATAATCTTGTAACGAATTTAGGGAAGTTTCTTGACCCGTTAGCTGATAAATTACTTGTTTCGGCAGCACTTATTACATTGGTAGAGATGCAATATGTACCGGCTTGGATTGTTATTGTAATTATCAGTCGTGAGTTTGCGGTAACTGGTTTACGTCTTGTACTTGCTGGAACAGGGGAAGTAGTTGCAGCAAACCAGCTAGGAAAAATTAAGACATGGACACAAATTATTGCGATTGCAGCATATTTATTACACGATGTACCTTTAAATTTAATCCATATTCCAGTTGCGGATATCTTCATATGGATTGCATTAATCTTTACTGTTATTTCAGGATGGGATTATTTCTGGAAAAATAGAGCTGCTTTTGTAAACTCAAAATAGAAGTTTATGGGGGAATTGGGATGAATGCTGAGATTATTGCGGTTGGAACTGAATTATTACTTGGACAAATTGCAAATACAAATGCCCAGTTTTTATCTGAAAAGTTAGCTTCAATCGGAATTAACGTGTACTATCATACTGTTGTTGGTGATAATAATAAGCGATTGCAAAAGGCGATTGAAGCTGCGGAAGAACGTGCTGATATACTTATTTTTACAGGTGGATTAGGACCGACAAAAGATGATTTAACGAAAGAAACGATAGCTGCTAGTTTAGATGAAGAGCTTGTGTATGATGAAAAGGCATTAGCCTTAATAAGTAATTACTTTAAGCGTACAGGCCGTGAATTTACGGAGAATAATAAAAAGCAAGCGCTCGTTTTAAATGGAGCAACAGTATTTGCAAATGACCACGGTATGGCGCCGGGTATGGGGGTAAATAAGAACGGAAAAGTTTATATTTTATTACCAGGGCCGCCAAAAGAAATGAAACCAATGTATGTAAGTTACGTAGAGCCTTTTTTACGTAATTTTACAACAGGAGAAAACATTTATTCTCGTGTGCTTCGTTTCTTCGGTATTGGGGAGTCCCAATTAGAGGTGAAAGTTCAAGATTTAATTGATGGACAAACAAACCCAACAATCGCCCCGTTAGCAAATGATGGAGAAGTGACATTACGTTTAACCGCTAAGCATCAAAATGTTAGCGAAGCGGAGAAACTAATTCAACATGTGGAAGATTTGATTTTAGAAAGAGTAGGAGAATTTTTCTACGGATATGACCAAGAATTTTTGCATTATAAGGCAATCGAGTTATTGAAGAGAAAAGGGTTAACTTTAGCGTGTGCAGAAAGTTTAACAGGTGGTCTTTTTGGAAATCAAGTAACTGAAAACGCTGGTGTTTCTTCTGTGTTTAAAGGCGGTGTCATTTGTTATCATAATGATGTGAAGCAACATGTTTTACGTGTGCCTGAAGAAGTGTTGCATACTGATGGTGCAGTTAGTAAAGAATGTGCTCGTTATCTTGCTGAAAATGTTAAGGATGTACTAAAAGCGGATATCGGAATTAGTTTCACTGGTGTAGCAGGGCCAGATGCTTCAGAACAGAAAGAACCAGGAACAGTATTTGTTGGGCTTTCTATTAAGGATGAACCAACTGTAGTCTTTCCTCTTAATTTAAGCGGAAGTCGTCAACAAATTAGAGAACGAACAGCAAAATATGGATTTTATCATTTATATAAAAAGCTAGAAGAGATATAAGTTTCTTCTAGTTTTTTTACGGTTAAATTTAGATATTATTTGATAGAAAATAAAAAAATCGAATAAATGTTCGATTTTTGTTGGCAAATTGAATTGAAAATAGGTATAATAAGATTAGCAATTCAGTTAAGGAGGAATTTTGAATGAGTGATCGTCAAGCAGCGTTAGATATGGCGTTAAAACAAATAGAGAAGCAATTCGGTAAAGGTTCAATTATGAAATTAGGAGAACAAGCGGAGCGTAGAGTTTCTACAGTTTCTAGTGGTTCTTTAGCACTTGATGTGGCACTAGGAGTAGGCGGATATCCACGTGGCCGTATTATCGAAATTTACGGACCTGAAAGTTCAGGTAAAACGACAGTTTCATTACATGCAATTGCAGAAGTACAACGTCAAGGTGGACAAGCAGCATTCATCGATGCGGAGCACGCAATGGATCCTGTATATGCACAAAAATTAGGCGTTAACATAGATGAATTACTATTATCACAGCCTGATACAGGGGAGCAAGGATTAGAAATCGCGGAAGCACTTGTACGAAGTGGTGCGGTTGACATTATCGTAATTGACTCTGTAGCAGCTCTTGTACCGAAAGCAGAGATTGAAGGCGACATGGGTGACTCACACGTAGGTTTACAAGCACGTTTAATGTCACAAGCACTTCGTAAGCTTTCAGGAGCAATCAACAAATCAAAAACAATTGCAATCTTTATTAACCAAATTCGTGAAAAAGTTGGGGTTATGTTCGGAAATCAACTACAAGTTGCTTAATCAAAGTGATGTACTTGAGTCTTTATTTGTCTTCTTCGACTAAGTCTTTATAAGGGATTTCTTATAGGGAGAGATTAAAGTGGCAGTGACAATTGGAAATAGAACTTATCGAAACATAGAACAATGGCAAGTGGATTTTATTGTGAAACATGCGGATAGAAAATTGAAAGATATAGGTAAAGAAATTAATCTTGATGAAAGGCGAGTAGGTGAAATATTAAAGTTACTCGGAATTAAAAGAACCAGACATAGAAAGATTTACTTGCCTAAAACCGCAGAAGTTGAACAAGAATTGAAAAATCCATATTTATCACATGTTGAAATTGCTATTAAGTATGGCGTATCCGATACATGTGTTGCTAAGAGGAGAAAAGAGCTTAATGTAAAGGTCAGAAAGAAAAATTATGATACTTTACTGGAACAACAGGTTGAACAGATGTTGTTAAGTTTAGATCTGGCGTTCATTAAGCAAAAAAGAATCGATAAGTGGTCTATTGATTTCTACTTAGGTAGAAAATATTGTTTAGATGTCCATGGGAAATGGGCACACTCACTCAAAAAGATAAAAGAACGAGATAAAAGAAAACTTTTATTTATGGAAGAGGGCTGCTATAAATATCTTGTTATACATGAAGAAGAGTTAGCAAATAAAGAAAAAGTCTTACAAAAGATTAAGGAGTTTACCATGGGTTTCCCTTGCTAGTGATAGCATGTTAAAAAACCTTGTGAACCTTATTGCCTAAGGGTGTAACTATCCATATAGTTGCTAACGGTGAAGCCCACCATTATTTAGGGTAATACCGTGCCAAGCTCCATAGTGATATGGGGAAGGTGTAGAGACTACCGAAAAGGACTTTTAGTTAACTGAGTAGGGTACGGCAGATGATAGGCTACTGCTGGAAGTGCAAGGCTCTCTGTAAAGAGATGAAGAGATAGTCCAGACTATAGAGATGGAAAATCTATAGATAGTGCCAGAAACAACTCCAGGTGGTCGTGCGTTGAAATTCTATTCAACTGTTCGTCTTGAAGTGCGTCGTGCGGAGCAATTAAAGCAAGGTAACGACATCGTTGGTAATAAAACAAAAGTAAAAGTAGTGAAAAATAAAGTAGCACCACCATTCCGTGTTGCTGAAGTTGATATTATGTACGGAGAAGGTATTTCAAGAGAAGGTGAAATCTTGGATATGGCTTCTGAGCTTGATATCGTTCAAAAGAGCGGTGCTTGGTATTCTTATAATGAAGAACGCCTAGGACAAGGTCGTGAAAATTCGAAGCAGTTCTTAAAAGAAAATACAGATTTAAGAGAAGAAATTGCCTTCTTTATTCGTGAGCATCACGGAATTAGTGAAGATTCTGGTGCTGAGGGCGCAGAAGATTCAACTCTTCTTGATTAAAAAAATAAAAGACACGGCCTCGTGTCTTTTATTTTTTTATCTACTATTAAGGAGCATAATACTATAGATAAAAAATATTTTTTTACTTCAAATGCGTTGTGTAAAGAGGGATATTTAAATATTTTAAGTAAAAGAAATGGGAATTACTAAGGTTTTCCAGTATAGTAGGCTCCTTACTTTTAAAATTTAGGTCACATTCAAGGCTGAAGGCAAAGAAAGTAAAAGTAGACAACGCTTGACAATGAAAATTACGATAGATACAATGAGAATGTATATTTTTTCTTATATACAATATACTCTTCTCAAGAAGAGAAGTAATATTCGGAGTAAGGTTTAAATCTTACCGAAATAATAATATGACATTTTAATTGTGAAATGAAGAAAGTCCCTTAAAAAAGCGGGACGACGGTCTTTGCTGTATGTTGTAATTCAATGTACATGCCGACAGTCTTTTTTCATTCATAGCAAGGGGAGGTGAAATCATGACGAGTACAGTTTGGATACTCATCTCCATTTTGCTTGCAACAGTCGGTGCAGTTGTTGGCTTTTTTGTTCGAAAGTCTATTGCTGAAGCGAAGATTAATGGTGCGGCTAATGAAGCGAGACGTATTTTAGACGAAGCGAATCGTGATGCTGAAGCACTTAAGAAAGAAGCGCTTTTAGAAGCAAAGGATGAAATTCATACACTTCGTACAGAAGCTGAATTAGAAATTCGTGACCGTAGAAGCGAATTACAAAAACAAGAAAATCGTTTAATGCAAAAAGAAGAGAACCTTGATCGTAAAGACGAAACGCTCGATAAACGCGAGCAACAGTTAGAGAAGAAAGAGGAATCTCTTGTAGCGAGACAACAACAGATTGAAGAGTTGGAAAGCAAAGTGGGAGAGTTAGTTCAAAAGCAACAAACAGAATTAGAGCGCATTTCCAATCTGACACGCGAACAAGCGAAAGCAATTATTCTTGGTAAAGTAGAAAGTGAAGTTTCTCATGAAATCGCTGTTATGGTAAAAGAAAGTGAAGTTCGCGCGAAAGAAGAAGCGGATAAGAAAGCAAAAGAGATTTTATCTCTTGCAATGCAAAGATGTGCAGCTGATCATGTTGCTGAAACAACCGTTTCGGTTGTAAATCTTCCAAATGACGAAATGAAGGGACGTATTATCGGGCGTGAAGGTCGTAATATTCGTACGTTAGAAACGTTAACGGGTATTGACTTAATTATCGATGATACACCAGAGGCGGTAATCCTTTCTGGATTCGACCCAATTCGTCGTGAAACAGCTCGTATCGCTCTTGATAAACTAGTACAGGACGGACGTATTCACCCAGCGCGTATTGAAGAGATGGTCGAAAAATCAAGACGTGAAGTGGACGAGTATATTCGCGAAGTCGGAGAGCAAACAACGTTTGAAGTGGGTGTTCACGGATTACATCCAGATTTAATTAAAATTTTAGGTCGTTTAAAATACCGTACAAGTTATGGTCAAAACGTCTTAAAACACTCTATGGAAGTTGCATATTTAACTGGACTTATGGCGGCAGAGCTTGGCGAGGATGAAAAACTAGCAAGACGTGCAGGTCTATTACATGATATCGGAAAAGCGATTGACCATGAAGTAGAAGGAAGTCACGTTGAAATTGGTGTTGAACTTGCAACGAAATATAAAGAGCATCCTGTAGTTATAAACAGTATCGCATCTCACCATGGTGACACAGAACCAACTTCTATCATTGCAGTTTTAGTTGCAGCAGCAGATGCTTTATCAGCTGCAAGACCGGGAGCTCGTAGTGAAACACTTGAAAACTATATTCGTCGTCTTGAAAAGTTAGAAGAGATTTCAGAGTCTTATGAAGGCGTTGAAAAGTCATTTGCAATTCAAGCAGGACGTGAAGTTCGTATTTTGGTAAAACCAGATACAATCGATGACTTAGAAGCTCATCGTTTAGCTCGTGATATCCGAAAACGTATTGAAAATGAACTGGATTACCCAGGACATATTAAAGTAACTGTTATTCGTGAAACACGTGCAGTGGAATACGCAAAATAAAGTGGTGAAACACCACTTTATTTTTTTGTGTTGGAATTGGATAAAATAAAGACAGTTAGTTATATAGTATAAAAGTGAAACAAACTTATAATAAACATATTATAAGGAATTTACTTGATGCTATAGCAATAAAAAATGCAGTACATAGAAAGGGTAAGACATATGAGAATATTATTTGTTGGGGATGTAGTAGGATCTCCTGGTAGAGGTATGATTCAACAATACGTACCGGCATTAAAGAAAAAATATACACCTACAGTAACAATCATTAATGGAGAAAACGCAGCAGGTGGCCGTGGGATTACAGAAAAAATATATCGAAACTTTTTAGAATGTGGGGCGCAAGCAGTTACACTTGGAAACCACGCTTGGGATAATCGGGAAGTATTTGAATTCATCGATGATGCAAAATATCTTGCAAGACCAGCTAACTTCCCAGAAGGAACTCCAGGAAAAGGACTTATCTTTGTGAACTGTAATGGAACAGAAGTTGCAGTTATTAACTTACAAGGACGTACTTTCCTTCCTCCGATTGATTGTCCATTCCGTAAAGTGGATGAATTAATTAATATTGCGAAAAAACGTACGAATATTATCTTTGTTGATTTCCATGCGGAGACTACAAGTGAAAAACAAGCGCTAGGTTGGTATGTAGATGGGCGTGCTACAGCAGTAGTAGGTACGCATACGCATGTCCCTACAGCAGATAACCGTATTTTACCAAGCGGAACAGCATACATTACAGATGTTGGGATGACAGGGCCATATGACGGAATATTAGGTATGGACAGAGAAGCAGTATTGAAGAAGTTTTTAACAAACTTACCAGTACGATTTGAAGTAACAAATGGTAGAACGCAATTAAGTGCAGTGTTAATTGATGTGGATCCAAATACAGGAAAAGCAAAGAAAATTGAACGTATTTTAATTAATGACGATCAACCATTTTTTGAGTAAATTCTCGTTAAATTTTAGATAAGTTATTATATTTTAATTTTTTAGAAAAATTACGAAAATTTAGCAGGAATACGCGCCATTCCTCGTGAATATAAGTTAAAGTGAAATAATTGCTAATACTTTTTAAAGAAACGAGGAGGAAACGCGGAATGGAAATATTAAAAGTTAAAGCAACGTCGGTCCCTAATTCTGTAGCTGGTGCACTTGCAGGTGTTATTCGCGAACGCGGAACAGCAGAAATTCAAGCTATTGGTGCAGGTGCATTGAACCAAGCGGTAAAGGCAGTAGCAATTGCAAGAGGATTTGTAGCGCCTAGTGGTTTGGACCTGATTTGTATCCCAGCGTTTACAGATATTATGATTGATGGCGAAGAGCGTACAGCAATAAAATTAATTGTAGAACCTCGTTAAGTTTTAAACAACCTGTTTGCAGTATGCAAACAGGTTGTTTTTATAATGGAGGAATGAAAATGAAAATTTTTGATGCTCATTGTGACGTGCTTCTTCAGTTATGGAGTGCACAAGGGAAAAGGAATTTTAACGATGATTCACAATTACATATTACATTTGAACAGTTAAAGAGAAGAAAAGGAAGTATACAATGTTTTGCTATATATGTACCAGAAACAGTGGCATATGAAAACCGATTTGAAGCAGCATTACAAATGGTAGATATTTTTTATAATGAAATTTTATCCCTACCAGGTGTAAAGTTTATTCAGACAAAAGATGATATTAACATGTTAAAACAGGACGAGGTTGGAGCGATATTAACACTAGAAGGATGCGAAGCAATTGGAAAAGAAGCAATGAAATTACGGTTGTTGTATCGCCTAGGAGTACGTTCTTTTGGACTAACATGGAATTATGCCAATCTCTTAGCTGATGGTGCGCTAGAGACACGTGGGGCGGGTTTAACGAATTTTGGTAAACAGGTTGTACAAGAACTGAATGCGCTACATGTATGGACTGATGTGTCTCATCTGAATGAAAGAAGTTTTTGGGATGTTATAGAGATTGCAAAAAATCCTATTGCTTCCCACTCAAATTGTATGAAACTTTGCGAGCACCCACGTAATTTAAACGATGAACAACTTAAAGCTCTTATAAAGAAAAATGGCATGATCGGTGTTACTTTTGTACCGCAGTTTCTAACGAATGAAAATGAAGCAAATATAACAGATATAGTAAGACATATCGAATATATTTGTTCATTAGGTGGAGAGTACAATATAGGATTTGGTTCAGATTTTGATGGGATTTTAGAAACAGTTGTAAATGTATCAGTTTATCGAGATTATGAAAATGTAATGAATGAGCTTTGTAAACACTATGCTGCATCTACTGTAGAACGATTTTTATATGATAATTTTGTAGAACATATGAGTTTTTAAGTTTTGGTTTAAAATTCAGAAAAATTAAAATTAATTCATTTGATTTTATTGCTTTTTTTAAGACCTAATACTAGAATGAAAAACAAAATAGCTTTATACTAAAGATTCAGGGAAATCAGAAGAGGCATAATTTGCGTCCGTTGTAGTTTATTTGCATAAAAAATGCTAAACTATTACTGTAAAAAAATACACTACAATGAATGCAGCCAAAAGGGGTGTAGGAGATGATTAGTCAACTTTCATGGAAAGTTGGAGGCCAACAAGGTGAAGGAATTGAAAGTACAGGAGAAATCTTCTGTATTGCATTAAACCGATTAGGATATTACCTATACGGTTACCGCCACTTCTCATCACGTATAAAAGGCGGCCATACAAATAATAAAATTCGTGTAAGTACAACAGAAGTACGAGCGATCTCAGATGATTTAGATATTTTAATTGCTTTTGACCAAGAAACAATTGATTTTAATTTCCACGAACTACGTCCAGGTGGAATTGTAGTTGCGGATGCGAAATTTAATCCAACAATACCTGACAATACAGATGTAAATCTATATGTGATACCGTTTACAGATATTGCTTCAGAATTAGGCACATCATTAATGAAAAACATGGTTGCTGTTGGAGCATCAAGTGCAGTATTAGGATTAGATGAAACAGCTTATTTAGATGTTGTTGAAGAAATCTTTGGTCGTAAAGGAGAGCAAGTCGTTCAAAAGAATATGGACGCAATTAAACGCGGCTCTCAATATATGAAAGAATTACTAGGTGAGAAAGTAAACATGATGCAGCTTGAAAAAGCTGATGGTAAAAAACGCATGTTTATGATTGGAAACGATGCAATCGCATTTGGTGCGGTAGCTGGTGGTGCTCGTTTTATGTCAGCATACCCAATCACACCTGCATCAGAAATTATGGAATACTTAATTAAAAAATTACCGAAAGTCGGCGGAACAGTAATCCAAACTGAGGATGAAATCGCAGCTTGTACAATGGCAATCGGTGCAAACTATGCTGGTGTTCGTACATTAACGGCATCTGCTGGTCCAGGTCTTTCATTAATGATGGAAGCAATCGGTTTAGCAGGTATTACAGAAACTCCATTAGTAATTGTTGATACACAACGTGGCGGCCCAAGTACAGGATTACCAACTAAGCAAGAACAGTCTGACTTAATGGCGATGATTTACGGTACGCATGGTGAAATTCCAAAAATCGTAATGGCGCCAAGTACAGTTGAAGAAGCTTTCTATGACATTGTAGAAGCATTTAACTTATCTGAAGAATATCAAGTTCCTGTTATTTTCTTAACAGATTTACAGCTTTCTTTAGGAAAACAAACAGTAGAACCACTTAAATTAGATAAAGTGGAAATTCGTCGTGGTAAGCTTGATTTAGAAGTAGAATTACCAGAACGTGAAAATAAAGCATACTTCAAGCGTTATGAAGTAACAGAAGACGGCGTTTCACCACGTGTTTTACCTGGTATGAAAAATGGTGTTCACCATGTTACAGGTGTAGAACATGATGAAACTGGAAAACCATCGGAATCAGCAATAAACCGTAAAGATCAAATGGACAAACGTTTCCGTAAAATGGAGAACTTGAAGTTTAATACCCCTGTTTATAAAAATGTTAAGCATGAAGAAGCAGACGTATTGCTTGTTGGATTTAACTCAACTCGTGGTGCGATCGAAGAGGCAATGACGCGTTTAGAACAAGAGGGTATGAAAGTAAACCATGCTCATGTGCGTTTAATTCACCCGTTCCCAACAGCTGAAATCGATCCACTTGTGAAAAAGGCGAAGCGTGTTGTAGTAGTAGAAAACAATGCAACAGGTCAGCTTGCTAACATTATGAAAATGAATCTTGGTAATGGTGAGAAAATTTCTAGTCTTTTAAAATATGATGGAAACCCATTCTTGCCGAAAGAGATTTACAACGAATGCAAAAAAGGGGTTGTATTAAATGGCAACATTTAAGGACTTTCGTAACAGTGTAAAGCCAAACTGGTGCCCAGGTTGCGGAGACTTCTCAGTGCAAGCTGCAATTCAACGTGCGGCAGCTAACGTTGGCCTAAATCCAGATGAACTTGCTGTTATTTCTGGTATCGGCTGTTCAGGCCGTATTTCAGGTTATATTAATTCATATGGTGTGCATAGTATTCATGGTCGTGCCCTTCCAATTGCGCAAGGTGTGAAAATGGCAAATCGTGATTTAACAGTTATCGCTTCAGGTGGTGACGGTGATGGGTTTGCGATTGGTATGGGTCATACAATCCATTCTATTCGTCGTAATATCGACATTACGTACATCGTAATGGATAACCAAATTTACGGATTAACAAAAGGGCAAACTTCACCACGTAGTGAAGCTGGATTTAAAACGAAAAGCACACCACAAGGTTCAATTGAACCATCACTAAATGTAATGGAAATGGCCTTAACAGCTGGTGCGACATTTGTGGCGCAAAGCTTTTCGAGTGATTTAAAAGAATTAACACAAATTATTGAAGCTGGTATTAACCATAAAGGATTTTCATTAATTAACGTATTTAGCCCATGTGTTACTTACAATAAAGTAAATACTTACGATTGGTTTAAAGAGAATTTAACGAAACTAAGCACAGTAGAGGGATATGATCCATCTAATCGCATGATGGCTATGCAAACTTTAATGGAAAATAACGGTTTAGTAACAGGGTTAATTTATCAAAATACTAAGCAACCATCATATCAAGAACTTGTTAAAGGCTATAGTGAAGAGCCTTTAGTGAAATCTGATTTAAATATGGATCAGAAAATGTTTGATGAGCTTGTTGCTGAATTTATGTAATGTAAGAAGAGGAGGTTGCCGATTTGGTAACCTTTTTTTATGTACAAAAATATAGGGTAGCCTTATTTACTTAGAAAATTCAGAATGATAAAATAATATATAAATCGTTGTATGAAAATGGCAAGTTCATTGCTTATGAAATGTAAGATAATAAAGGGCCTCTTTATTGTTAAAATTGGCGAAATACATCATACTATGGTAATGTTTATAGGGATAAAGCAATATGCTTTTTGGTAGGACAACAAGAAATGATAAAAAGGGAATGTCTATTTGCGTGGGGAAGACTTCATTCTTATGAATGATTAGATTGATTACTCAAGTTTCAAAGGACAAGTTATCTCTCAAGCTATCTAACCATTTTTGAGGTGAGTCTAGGCGCATTAAAATGGACTATAGAGTATGTATAGTTAAGGGTGAAAGGAGATTACCGATGAACGAGCAACAACGATTAGCAAGTCAACAAGCAAATTCCTCTACGAAAAAAGAAGAGAAAGATTATAGTAAATACTTTGAAAATGTATATCAACCACCTTCCTTAAAGGATGCGAAAAAGCGTGGGAAAGAAGAAGTTAAAATTGAACGGGATTTTGGCTTACCTGAAGAGTTTCGCAATTTTGGTACAGGAAGAAAGTTCTATATTCGTACATATGGTTGTCAAATGAATGAGCATGATACGGAAGTAATGGCAGGTATTTTCACCGCACTTGGATATGAACCAACTTTTTCAACTGAGGATGCAGATGTAGTTTTATTAAACACTTGTGCAATTCGTGAAAATGCTGAAAATAAGGTGTTTGGTGAGCTAGGCCATTTAAAGTCACTCAAACGAAGAAATCCAGACCTTTTAATTGGTGTATGTGGTTGTATGTCTCAAGAGGAATCTGTTGTAAATAAAATTATGCAAAAAAATCAGCATGTAGATATGGTATTTGGAACGCATAATATTCATAGATTACCGTACATTCTAAAAGATGCGATGTTCTCGAAAGAGACGGTAGTTGAAGTATGGTCAAAAGAAGGTGACGTAATTGAAAACCTTCCGAAAGTACGTCGTGGTGATATTAAAGCTTGGGTAAATATTATGTATGGCTGTGATAAATTCTGTACGTATTGTATTGTACCGTATACACGCGGAAAAGAGCGAAGTAGACGTCCAGAAGATATTATCCAAGAGATTCGTCATTTAGCTGCAAATGGTTATAAAGAAATTACTTTACTTGGTCAAAACGTAAATGCATATGGTAAAGACTTTGAAGATATAGAATACGGTCTTGGCGATTTAATGGACGAACTTCGTAAAGTTGATATTGCCCGTATTCGTTTTACAACGAGCCATCCACGTGATTTCGATGATCACTTAATTGAAGTGCTTGGAAAAGGTGGCAACCTAGTAGAACATATCCATTTACCAGTTCAATCTGGAAGTACGGATATGTTGAAAATTATGGCACGTAAATATTCGCGTGAGCATTATTTAGAACTTGTAAGAAAAATTAAAGAAGCAATTCCAGATGCAGTATTAACAACAGATATTATCGTTGGTTTTCCAAATGAAACAGATGAGCAATTTGAAGAAACGATGTCGTTATATCGTGAAGTAGGGTTTGATACTGCCTTTACATTCATTTACTCTCCTCGCGAAGGTACACCAGCTGCAAAAATGAAAGATAATGTACCGATGGAAGTAAAGAAAGAACGTCTTCAACGCTTAAATACACTAGTAAATACGTTGGCAATTGAAAAGAATAGTCGTTACAAAGGTCAAATTGTAGAAGTGTTAGTTGATGGGGAAAGTAAAAATAATCCGGAAGTACTTGCAGGTTATACTCGTACGAATAAACTTGTAAACTTCGTCGCTTCAAAATCTTTAATTGGTCAGCTTGTGAAAGTAAAAATAACGGAAGCAAAAACTTGGTCTCTTAACGGGGAATTAGTTGAAGAGCCGATTGAGGTGAAATAATAGATGAAAGTATATTCGAAAGATGACATTGTTGAACAAGCGAAAGAATTAGCAAAAATGATTTCTGAAACAGAAGAAGTTGATTTTTTTAAGAAAGCAGAGGCGCAAATTCATAAAAATGAAAATGTAAAGCGCGCAATCGATGAAATTAAAGCACTGCAAAAACAAGCAGTAAACTTGCAACATTACGGGAAATGGGAAGCTTTAAAAAAGGTAGAAGCTGAAATTGATGCATTGCAAGATAAGTTAGACAGTATTCCAGTCGTACAACAATTTAAATCTTCACAAACATACGTAAATGACTTATTACAGTTAGTTGCTAGTACAATTTCTAACAACGTAACAGATGAAATATTAATTTCAACTGGTGGTGATGTACTAAAGGGTGAAACTGGCGCAGCGGTAGAAAGTAAAAAAGGAAATTGTGGTTGTTAAAGAGATGTCATATTGACATCTCTTTTTTTGTGGATTAAACGTAAGGTCTTCTCGAAAAAAGAATGACACATTCCGCTATTGTCACGCATATGATTAAGTGAATAGTGATTGAGGAGGGTTACGAATGTCCGAATTTAGAGAGATTATTACAAAAGCAGTGGTTGGAAAAGGACGTAAGTATACAAAGTCAACGCATACATGTGAATCGAATAATGAGCCAACAAGTATTTTAGGGTGCTGGGTAATTAACCACTCGTACGAAGCAAGAAAGAATGGAAAACATGTGGAAATTGAAGGTTTCTATGATGTGAACACTTGGTATTCATTTGATGGAAATACAAAGACTGAAGTTGTAACAGAACGTGTGAACTACACGGACGAAGTAAGTATTGGTTATCGTGATAAAAACTTTTCTGGTGACGATTTAGAAATTATTGCTCGTGTTATTCAGCCGCCAAATTGTTTAGAAGCACTTGTATCACCAAATGGTAATAAAATTGTTGTAACTGTAGAACGTGAATTTGTAACAGAAGTAGTTGGAGAAACGAAAATTTGTGTAAGTGTAAATCCTGAAGGCTGCGTAGAATCAGATGATGATTTCCAAATTGCTGATGATGAATTTGAAGAATTAGATCCGAACTTTATCGTTGATGCAGAAGAAGAGTAATAGAAAGCTAGGGAGAAGTTCTTCCTAGCTTTTTACTTTACATAAGTGGCGCTGAATGAACATGATTCTTTATGAAATATGTTATAATGAAGAAAGACTCCTGAAATAGGAGATAAGAGTGTCCGTGAAATGCGACATATATGAAAATAGATTATCATGTAAGAATTATGGAGGAAAAGTATGACTCAATATACGCCTATGATACAGCAATATTTAAAGGTTAAGGCAGATTATCAAGATGCCTTTTTATTTTTTCGCTTAGGCGATTTTTATGAAATGTTCTTTGAGGATGCTGTTAAAGCAGCCCATGAACTTGAAATTACATTAACGAGCCGAGATGGCGGTAGTAGTGAACGTATACCGATGTGCGGTGTACCATATCATGCGGCTAAAAACTATATTGAACAACTTGTTGAAAAAGGATATAAAGTAGCTGTTTGTGAGCAAGTAGAAGATCCGAAAACAGCTAAAGGTGTAGTACGTCGTGAAGTAGTACAATTAATTACGCCAGGAACGATGATGGAAGGGCGTACAATTGATGAGAAAGAAAACAACTTCTTAGCCGCATTAACACATTTTGAAGATGGATCATATGCATTAGCTTGTAACGACTTAACGACTGGACAAAATACAGTAACGTTACTGACTGGTTCAGTAGAAGATATTTTATTAGAAGTGTATGCAACTGGTTCGAAAGAAATTGTTGTTGATTCTTCCTTTTCTAAAGATGAACTAAACAAGTTAACTGAAACATTGAAAATGACGATTTCGTATGAAGATGCAACGGCAATTCCGGAAGGATTAGAACATCTTGTGAAAAAGGTTTCACAAGCAAAATTAATTAAAGCAGTTGGACGTTTATTTAACTATGTAATAAGAACGCAAAAACGTTCTTTAGATCATTTGCAACCAGTAGAAATTTATTATACGAATCAATTTATGAAAATTGATGTACATTCAAAGCGAAATTTAGAACTGACAGAAACACTTCGGACGAAAGAAAAAACAGGATCACTATTATGGTTATTGGACAAGACGAAAACAGCTATGGGTGGTCGTATGTTAAAACAGTGGATGGAACGTCCACTTATACAGAAAGAAAGAATTGAAGAGCGTTTAGAAATGGTTGAAACGTTTGTAAATGATTACTTCTTACGTGAAGATTTAAAAGAAAAGTTAAAAGAAGTATATGATTTAGAACGCTTAGCAGGAAAAGTTGCATTTGGTAACGTAAATGCAAGAGACTTATTACAATTAAGACGTTCATTACTTCAAGTGCCAGCTATTTTAGAAGCAATTAGTTTGTTAGATAACGCTTATGCATCGAGATTAATTCAAGGTGCAGATCCATGTGAAAGCTTAACAGAATTACTAGGAAGAAGTATTCAAGAAAACCCACCGCTTTCAATTAAAGATGGAGATATTATTAAAGATGGTTATAATGACAAGCTTGATCAATATCGTTACGTGAGTAAAAACGGGAAAACGTGGATTGCTGAGCTTGAAAAAAGAGAACGTGATATTACTGGAATTAAATCGTTAAAAATCGGATACAACCGTATTTTCGGTTACTACATTGAAGTAACGAAAGCGAATCTTGCAGCACTTCCAGAAGGTCGCTATGAACGTAAACAGACGCTTGCTAATGCTGAACGTTTCATTACAGATGAACTGAAAGAAAAAGAAACGTTAATCTTGGAAGCTGAAGAAAAAATCGTACAGCTAGAATACGATTTATTTACAGCACTTCGTGAAGAAGTAAAAGTATTTATTCCGAAATTACAACATTTAGCGAAAGTAATTAGTGAATTAGACGTACTGCAAAGTTTTGCGACAGTGAGTGAAGAAGAACAGTTTGTAAAACCTGTACTGACAACGAAGCGCGAAATCTTTATTAAAGATGGTCGTCATCCTGTCGTTGAAAAAGTATTGAACGGGAAATTGTATGTACCGAATGATTGTATTATGCCAGAGAATATGGATGTCTTTTTAATTACAGGGCCGAACATGTCTGGTAAAAGTACGTATATGAGACAATTAGCACTTGTAACGGTTATGTCGCAAATCGGTTGTTTCGTACCAGCAACAGAAGCAGTATTACCTGTATTTGATCAAATCTTTACGAGAATTGGTGCAGCGGATGATTTAATATCAGGTCAAAGTACATTTATGGTCGAAATGTTAGAAGCGAAAAATGCAATTGCAAACGCATCGGAAAGAAGTTTAATTTTATTTGATGAAATTGGACGCGGTACATCTACGTATGATGGTATGGCACTCGCACAAGCAATCATTGAACATATTCATGACCAAATTGGTGCAAAAACGTTATTCTCTACGCATTATCATGAATTGACGGTGTTAGAAGAAAGTTTAGATCAATTGAAAAATGTACACGTTTCAGCTATTGAAGAGAACGGAAAAGTAGTATTCCTTCACAAAATTCAAGACGGGGCAGCAGATAAAAGTTACGGAATTCACGTTGCGCAACTTGCGGAGCTTCCAGATAGCTTAATTGCTCGTGCGAAAGAAGTGTTAGCACAATTAGAAGGACAAGAAGAAATTATTATTCCAAAGCGTGTAGAAGTGAAAGCGCAAGAGCAAGAAGTAATTCCAGAACCTATAGTTGTAAAAGAAGATCCAGTAGAAATAGAAGAAACGAAGGTAGAGAATGAAGAAGAATCACAACTATCATTCTTTGGTGGAGAACAGTCCTCGAAAAAACAAGACAAGCCAGTTCTAGATGCAAAAGAAACGGCAGTACTTGCGCAAATTAAAAAAATTGATTTACTTGATATGACACCTTTAGAAGCGATGAATGAACTGTATCGCTTACAGAAAAAGTTAAAGAAAGGATGAGTAAGTAGATGGGGAAAATTCGCAAACTCGATGACCAACTCTCTAACTTAATTGCGGCAGGGGAAGTAGTAGAGCGCCCTGCCTCAGTCGTAAAAGAACTTGTGGAAAATTCTATCGATGCGAATAGTACATCTATTGAAATCCACTTAGAAGAAGCTGGTTTATCGAAAATTCGCATCATTGATAATGGAGATGGCATTGCAGAAGAAGATTGTATCGTCGCTTTTGAACGACATGCGACGAGCAAAATTAAAGATGAAAACGATCTGTTTCGCATAAGAACACTCGGTTTCCGCGGTGAGGCATTGCCGAGTATTGCCTCAGTTAGTGAATTAGAATTAATCACTAGCACAGGTGATGCACCTGGTACGCACCTTATTATTAAAGGTGGAGACATTATAAAGCAGGAGAAAACAGCGAGCCGAAAAGGAACAGATATTACAGTACAAAACTTATTCTTTAATACACCAGCGCGTCTTAAATATATGAAAACCATTCATACAGAGCTTGGTAATATTACAGATATCGTGTATCGTATTGCAATGTCACATCCAGAAGTATCATTAAAGCTATTTCATAATGAAAAGAAATTGCTTCATACATCAGGAAATGGTGATGTAAGACAAGTACTTGCATCGATTTATAGCATTCAAGTTGCAAAGAAGCTTGTTCCAATTGAAGCTGAATCTTTAGACTTCACGATTAAAGGTTATGTAACATTACCAGAAGTAACGAGAGCATCTCGTAATTATATGTCAACAATCGTAAATGGCCGTTACGTACGAAATTTCGTATTAATGAAAGCCATTCAACAAGGTTACCATACATTACTGCCAGTCGGACGGTATCCAATCGGCTTCTTATCGATTGAAATGGATCCAATGCTTGTTGACGTTAACGTACATCCAGCGAAATTAGAGGTTCGTTTTAGTAAAGAACAAGAATTGCTAAAGCTGATCGAAGAAACATTGCAAGCTGCATTTAAAAAAATACAGCTCATTCCAGATGCAGGCGTAACAACGAAGAAAAAAGAAAAAGACGAAAGTGTGCAAGAACAGTTCCAGTTTGAGCATGCGAAGCCGAAAGAACCATCTATTCCGGACATTGTTTTACCAACTGGCATGGATGCAAAACAAGAAGAACCGCAGGCTGTGAAACAGCCACCACAACTGTGGCAACCGCCGAAACAAGAATGGCAACCACCACAGTCGCTCATAAGAGAAGAACAAAGTTGGCAACCATCCACTAAACCGATAATCGAAGAACCAATTCAAGAAGAGAAATCGTGGGACAGTAATGAAGAGGATTTTGAACTAGAGGAATTAGAAGAAGAAGTTCGGGAAATAAAAGAGATTGAAATGAACGGGAATGACTTACCACCACTTTATCCAATTGGACAAATGCATGGAACATATATTTTCGCTCAAAATGATAAAGGCTTATATATGATTGACCAGCATGCCGCGCAGGAACGTATTAATTATGAATACTTCCGTGATAAAGTAGGAAGGGTAGCGCAAGAAGTACAAGAGTTACTTGTACCGTACCGTATTGATCTATCTCTTACTGAATTTTTACGTGTCGAAGAACAGTTAGAAGAACTAAAAAAAGTCGGGCTATTTTTAGAACAATTCGGCCATCAATCTTTTATCGTCCGCTCGCATCCAACATGGTTCCCGAAAGGACAAGAAACAGAAATTATCGATGAAATGATGGAGCAAGTTGTTAAACTAAAAAAAGTGGATATTAAAAAGTTACGTGAAGAAGCAGCCATCATGATGAGCTGTAAAGCATCCATTAAAGCGAATCAATATTTAACGAACGATCAAATATTTGCCTTACTGGAAGAATTACGTACAACAACAAACCCATACACATGCCCACACGGAAGACCGATTCTTGTGCATCATTCTACTTATGAGTTGGAGAAGATGTTTAAGAGGGTTATGTAGAGTGAATAAATTATATTTCAAAAGGGAGCAACATTTACTGTTGCTCCCTTTTCATATGTAGATTTAATAGTTAAACGAGAATAAGGTGGAGTAATTTTGCAGTTTATTTCTTGGTTGCGTTAGCTTAAATTTATCTATGTATAAAAAAGCGCTGTATACAGCACTTTTTAAAATGTGCATGAATTGTATCATTACTAACTAAATAACTATGCATGGCCAAATGTTGCTTCTTATTTGGCTAATTGTTATAAAGGTCTATACAATTACTTATTTTTATTATTATTAATTTTTTCAGTGTATAGAACTTGCTCTTTATAGTGCTTCTTAATTGGGAAGTTATGTGTACCTGTGCCGTTCTTGAATTTTTTATCAATGGGGTTCTTTAGAGGAACTGTTGTAGTTTCAGTAAATTCATATGGGTAATTTATTTTAGATTTATCTTCAAACATGAAAATGCCTCCTTTTAGGATCTCCTAAATTCTTTACTATAACATGATATGCATATAGATATTTTTTGGACTAGTTATTTATATAGGTTAATGGAATTTAATTACATAACTACTGAAACATTTTAAAGGAAAACAATTTGAGAAAGAAATGGTATGAATAGCTGTTGGCTCCTATTGTTGTTTTTTTGTTTGACAGCACAGTGAATTATGTATATAAATTCAATATAGATTGTTTTTATAATATGGTTTATATGGGGTTTTCCTGATAATATAATGTGGAATATTATAGTGTTATTAGGTTATTAGGAACATTTAATGCTGTTTCATAACTGAAAGGGAATTGAAAAAAAACTGAAACTTTTCTCATAAAAATTCAATCTAACTTGAAAAATGAAAGGAAAATGAAATTTTCCAAAAGATATTCTTTGTTAAGATAAAAAGCATACATACAAAAAGTATTGACATATCTTAAAAATGTATTTTCAAGATGTAGTGGGGGAAAAGATGAGATTAGAAAAACAATTAATAAAAAAGATGTATTATGAAACATTCCTAATGGAGAATGAAACAAAACCAACTCTTGACGTACTTGGACAAGCTTATGTAAACGAAGAAAAAAATGAGATTTCTGATGGGTCTTATATTCGTTTTGCACAAGGTGAATTTTATTATCGTCATCAAGATTTTGAAGCAGCTATTTTTAAATGGGAGAAGGTTAGTAATGAATTAGCACCATGGGCACAAAAAAATATTGCGGATGCTTATTTCGAACTGAATCAGTTATCATTTGCTGAAAATATTTATACTTCTATTACTACTGATAATAAAATATTGATGACCGAAATTAGACTACAATTACTTTCTCTTTACATTGAGCAAAATAATTTTGACTCAGCTTTCGGTGTTATTAAAGAAGCAGTTTCTTTAAATCCTGATTATCCGAATGTCACAAAAATTGCCCGTTCCTTTTATGAGGAACAGCAAGATTTTGATAGTGCAGTAGAGCTTGCTGTGAATGAGTTAATTCGCATAGAATCGTATCCTTGGTTTGAGGTGTTAAAAGGATATATCGATAAAGGGTTTACTAAACATATTTCACCAGACTATTTTTATGATGCATTAGCTACATTAAATAATGTAGATCAAGTACAATTTACGCAAATGGTTTCATCACTCTGGAACAGTTATAAAAATGAAAAAAATTACTTATTGTGGCTTAACACAATAAATGAATTTTTCTTACATATTGAAATACATTCGTCCGATATATGGAACAAAGTTTCTGCTCTTTACGAAGAAACGTACTTTGCATTAATTCAAGGTCAATATACGCTTAGACAATTAAACGATATCATTCCAAATCTGTTAGCAAATTGGTTAAAGGTAGTCAATCCATCTTATGCTGTATTTCCATCTGCAGCTGTATTGGCATGGGATGAGATTTTCCCTTCCAAAATAGATTCAGCAAATATAGAACATGCGGAAAACTTACTGTCACATTCTATTAATCATGTAAATGGCTTAGAGTACAGCTTACACCTTTTTGAATCTATTACACAGTGGGCACAAAAGCAGAATATAGAAATAGGTCACCGATTTAAATGGTTAGTTGACGAGCTCGCAGATTTAAGAACAAATCGTATTTTAGTAACGGGAACTTCAGGGAACGGAAAAACTACATTTATTAACTCTATATTAGGAGAAAATATATTAGAAAAATCAATTTCAAATGTAGTAGTTTTAAAAAATGATGCTCATATAGAAATAAACGCTATAACAGACTCAGCAATTACAACAACGGAAGATGTCTCTGATTACCATAATATGATGTCTCAGCACTATCAAACATATAGAGATAGAGCGTGTGTTGAATTTAAATTACCATGTAGATTTTTAAATGAAAATAAACTTACATTTGTAGTGACACCTGGCTTTAATAGGAATAACGACACTAGAGATGAGATATTCGAATATTTAAATTCTGTAGACGAATTACTGTTCGTATTGAATGCGGATTCACCTTTTACTGATAAAGAACGTGACATTCTATTAAGTATTCAAGAGCATACGCCAAATTTACAAATTCATTTCTTATTAAATAAAATCGATAACATTTACAGTGAAGCAGAAGTGAAAAGGGTATTACATGATACGGCAACGAGAATAAACACATATTTCCCGTATGCGAGAATTTTCCCTTATTCCTCGTTATATACAAGTAGTCAACAATTAAATGATTTAACTGAGTTTATTCATTTTAACTTTAATCATAAAAATATCGATGCAGAACGTACTGAAAAGTTATTATTTTTCATTCGAAAAACAATTACATATCTTTTGGATAAACGTGTTGAGAAAGAAAATAATCTGGTGGATGCTATTAATTGGAATGAAGATATGCTAGTGAAACTAAACGGTAGCATTAATAACCTTACTACATTTGAGAGGGAAAAAATTCATTTCATTACACAATCGTATCGTTCAATGAAGACTGAAATTACAAATGATCTTACTGAAAATATTCCGAAGATATTAAAGAGCTGTTCTAATTTAATTAGTGAAGAAAGTGATTTCGGGCACATGGATACGGAACTAAATAAAGCAATGAATGAAAGAGTGCATAAATATTTAGAACAAACTGTGTTACCTAATCTGGCTCTTTCTATGCAAAATTGGATTGCAACTTCTAATAATGAGCTTCTTCAAAGTCAAACATATTTAGAAGAACTTAGTGAAGGGCTTAATTCACTATTTGGAGAAAATAGAATACAGTTAGAATGTGACTTTAAAGTACTTGATGACTGGCGCAGAGATACTGACAGGATGACGACTAGAATACAAATGGATGAAGTAAATATTTTACGTCGATTTACGCCAGCACAATTTTTACTGAAAAGTGCTGGTAAATTATTTGGAGTTCTTCCTAAAAATAAATCTATGCTATATAACAAATACAAACAGTATGTAGAAAATGAAGATTATACTGAAGTAACGGCTTCTATTATGAAGAAATTTTTCTTGCAATTTGAGCTGTTTGAAAACACACAAGAGCGAGATATTAATATATTCTTTAGGAATCCATTTAACTCCTTAAAGCAAGCTGTAGAAAACACGCATTTAGAAATACAAGAAAAACAAGAGATATTACATAAGATGAAATCAAATCCTGAAATCTATCACGATTCTATCATGCTCTTTGAATTGAGATTGCGTCAATGTGAAGTGATTTTAAATATAGGTGATGATAATACTTTTGCGGATGTAGTTTTAGAAACAAGCGTAGAATAAAAAATCTGATGTGTTATAAGAAAGTAAAAAGGAGCAACTGTAATAAGTTGCTCCTTTTTCATATAGATTATTTTTCTGTTTCTTTAATTTTAGTTTGTACTTCGCCAGTTTTAATTTTATTACTTTCTGAGAAACGTAATAAATCGCCTTCAATAATTTTGTCAGACATTCGTAATTCATTTTGTGCACGTTTAATGAGGGCTTGAGCTTCTTTTTTTGGTAAATCTACAATTTCACCTGTTATACGGTCGTAGAAAGTGTTGTTTTTGTATGCATACTTATCTGTAACGAAGCTACCATCACGTAAAACAACAAAGCCAGTATATTCATCTGAAAACATATCATGGCCAAAACGGATATCATTCGTAGAATCAACACCTAATAAATTTAGAATAGTAGGTTTCATATCGATTTGTCCCGTAGGCTTTGAAATAGTTTGACCTTCTGTTTGTCCAGGAATATGAATATATAAAGGTGTACGTTGTAAATTTAAAGTATCAAATTCTGTTATTTGATCTTTTTCTAAAAACTGTGCCATTGCACGATTATGTTTTTCGGAAATGCCATAATGATCACCGTATAACACAATAATAGAATTATCGTAAAGCCCCTCGGCCTTTAGACGTTCAATAAATTTTTTTATGGATTCGTCTAAGTAACGTGCTGTTACGATGTAACGATCAAATACGCCATTACCAGAGTTGTATGGTTCAATGAATTTTGTATCTTCATCATACGTAAATGGATAATGGTTTGTTAAAGTAAGGAAACGAGCATAGAATGGTTGATTAACAGTTTTTAATATATCTACTGATTGATCAAAGTATTCGATATCTTTTAATCCCCAATTTAAATTTGTTTCTGGCGTGATTTTGTAATCAAGTTCATTATAGTAACGGTCATAACCAAGAGTGGAGTACATAATATTACGATTCCAAAATGTTGCGTTATTCGCATGAAATACAGAAGTGAAATAACCTTGCTGACGTAAAATTTCTGGAGTTGCAGTATAATCATTGTTACCGTGTGTAAAGAATACAGCTCCTCGATTTAATGGATACAACGACGTATCGATTAGAAATTCAGAATCAGATGTTTTCCCTTGACCAGTTTGATGGAAAAAGTTATCAAAGTAATAACTTTCATTTATGAATTCATTTAGGAATGGTGTAACTTCTTGCCCGTTCACTGATGCGCCTATTAAGAAGGTCTGCAAGGATTCAAGAGTGACGACAATTACGTTTTTTCCTTTCGCTGCACCAAACATATTAGGGTTTGGCTCGCTTTGATTTGCTTTTACGTAGTTTTCAGTTTCTTGTAATTTACTACTATCAGCAAGTGCTTTTTGTGACCCAGCTTTTACTTGCAGTGTTAAGTCATATACTTGGTGAGTATATAAGCCTAAATTTTTGACAAGCATGACTCGGTCGAATGATCTTGTTAATAATTCAGGGCGCTCTTTTTCTGCAAGATGTAGATTCGCAAAGAATACACCAATCGTTAAAAGAAAGTATAACAAGCGCGTAGAATGAGTTACACGTTCTGTTTTAAAGACCAATGATTTCTTTTTTAATAAAATAAAGAAGAAAACAATGTCTACGAATGCGAGTATAATTTTGTAGTTTAATATTTCTATAATACTGCCGCCTAATTGGCCAAAGTTTGAGGTTTGTCCAAGTACTGGTAATGTAACGAAATCATTATAAAAATCATAGAACATTACATTTCCAACAAGCACGATTGTTAATAAGAAATTAATACAGAGCGCTATATAATTTCGCTTTTCACCAGTTGCAAATAATGCTAATCCAACAAATGCTAATGATGCGGCTAGAGGGCTAATAAACAAAATGAGCTCTTGCGTCGAAGACTCGATTTTTAAATCAAAACTGAATCGCGTAATAAGATATGTTTTTAACCATACTGCTAAACCCATTATTATAACAAAACTTATATTTTGTATTTGTAAATTTATTTTGTTCTTCATTTTTACACCTTCTTTATATAATTTATTTAACTAAAGTTATATATTATGTTTTTATAACTATTAGAGTGTGATGAACCATTTAGATTTTGTTTTCTAAAGGGAATAATTTGAAGTATTCATATATATAATGGGGTTTTTTAAAGCGTAGTAGCATAAATATAACTCTTTTTGAGAAACGGGCAGAACAAGTCATAGTTGTAGTGAAATTGACTTATAGACATCCTACCATATTAAACACTATGATGATGTTACAAAATATCGAACAAATAAAAGTGAAAATGGATAGAGACTTTTAAAACGGTTGACATTCAATTTATTAGAATTGAATGTCAATCGTTTTAAATATACAGTTATATTACATATGTATTTTGTAAAATCAAAATCTTTTGTCTGTTAATCATTAGCCGTGAAGGGTAGGGGACTTATTAATATACTTTTACTATATAAGTAAAGTGTTTTGAAATTGAAAATATTTGATTGACATCTTAATGATAAAAATTAAATGTCAGATAAGTACTTTCCAACATACAGACCACTTGCAGCTGCTTGAGATAATGAATGCGTAACGCCTGAACAATCTCCAATTAAAAATAGCCCATGTACACTAGTTTCAAAATGATTATTAATTTTTATCGTAGGAGCATAGAACTTTCCATCAATTCCATATAGTAAAGTATGTTGATCGATAGGCTCTTGTATAAATTGTTCTAAACGTAATAAAAATTCTTTTAGCCCTTCAATATATAATTGAGGAATTTCTTGATTCAAATCTCCATAATCTCCCTGTAGTGTAGGTTGTATACGATTATGTTCCATGCTGTTTTCCACCGTAGGTTGTTTCTTTAGTAAGTCCTCTAAGCGCTGTATAACAATCCGATCTCGTCCTTGGTTAATGCCTTGAATAATTGAACTTGCGTATACATTTGCTTCTTTGAGAGTTGGAAAATAGCGAGGAATAAATAAAGTGAAATTTAAGTTAGAAGTGCCAGTTCCTTGCTCTCGAAAATTTTGACCGTCAGGCATAACTAAACCTTCTTCGTACTTTCGAATGATGCGTCCTTTTGGATTCATACAGTAAGTAGTTGCTATGAAATGCTCACCTTGATAAGAAAGTTTTGTTTCAAAAGTATCTTTTAATATAGAGCGTAATTGATGTTCTTTCATTTCTACTCTAATTCCTAAATCTACACGTGTTTGCTCCTGAGAAATATTTAGGGAACTGCACATTTCTTTTAACCAATCGGCTCCAGAGCGCCCAGTTGCTAATACTAGTTGCTTAGTTTGAACTGTTCCTTGATTTGTCTCTATTGTAAAATGATCTTCCTGTTTCAGAATATGTTGTACATCTATATGAAATTGGATCTTTATTTTCGTCAGTAAAAATTCATAGAGCTGCTGAAAAATGTTACTGGAAAGTGTAGTACCAAGATGTCTTACTTCTGTTGTTAGCATTTGTAAACCACACGCTTCAGCTCTCTTAGTGAGACTTGAATTTTCAGTAGAATATTTTGAAACCGAACTTCCACCAAACTGACATAGAATTTCATCTACTTCAGCCATGAGTTGTATAAAACCCTCTTTACCGACTTTTTTCTCAAGTTCTCCGCCAAATCCGTTTGTATAATTAAATTTCCCTTCAGATTTGCCTAAACCACCAAACCCGAAATATTTATCACATGTAGTACAATTACACACTTTTCCTTCGTCTAAAGGACAATGGCGATCTTCTAGCGCTTTACCTTTATCAAGAATTAAAACTTTTTTGTTACTTTTAGCTAGTGAATAAGCCATAAAAATGCTACTTACTCCAGCGCCGATAATCGTAACATCATACATATTCTTCCACCTGCTAACGAATAGTTTGTTTTTTATTTTTCTAGTGTATAACAATTTTATGAGGTTAAGAAATAGCTTTTATTAATAAAGTGGGAGTTTTTGAACTTGATGCTTTATTAATTTCTACGAGTGGTGGAGTAAATACAAAAATTTTTATTTGAAAGAAAAAATAGTTTGAAAAATAACTATGTCATATGATTAATAACATCTTACATAGAAAAAAACAGACCTTTTAAGTGAAGAGGTCTGTTAATGATTTTAAATCTTATTTAGCAAACACATGGTTACCAATTACTGCTACTGTTTGACGTGTCGTAATCCACTTGTCTGTTGATGTTTTTGGATTGTAGAAATAAAGCCAGTCAGAATGTACTCCATTTGTGGAGATAGCCTCTTCTACAGCCATTTTTGCTTCTGCGCTTGCAGGCTGATTAATTCTTCCATCTGTAACAGGAGTAAATGCATATCCGTATTTAATAGGTTCATAAATAACGCCTGTTATTGTATTTGGAAAACCTTTTGCATTTACACGATTTAGTATAACTTTCGCTACTGCTACTTTTCCTTTATACGATTCGCCACCTGCTTCAGCAGTAACTAAGCGTGCCATTAAGTTTTTTTCTTTTTGTGAAATGGTTGAGTTGATTTTTAAATGTTGTCCTGTATAAAGCTTGTTTCCGACTGTATTGTTCATTTGTTTTATAGATTGGACAGTGACATTGTAACGCCTTGCTATCGTTTCTAATGAATCTCCCGGTTGTACTTGATAAATAATTTGTCCAGAAATGTTCGCTGGCTTGGCGTTTTGAGGAACAGTGATTTCATTTGATTTCACGGACCCTGGAATATGTAACTGTTCGCCAATAAAGGTTTGATCGTTTCCTTTATTATTAGCCTGTTTAATGGATTGTATTGAAACTCCGTATTGTTTACTAATGCCCCAAAGTGTATCGTTCTTTTTTACTGTATGAATGGTAGAAGCTTCAGCTGTGCTTTGACTACATACGAATGTAATTGCAGCTGCAGATAAAGGGATTATATGTTTTAGTTTTAGTAATTTCATTGTAAATCCTCCTAAGAAAAAATTAAGGTGAAACTATTAAGTAATGTAGTTTGAAATGTATATATGCGTAATATATTAATGTAAGTATATTAGCACATATAAAATAAATAATCACTATAAGTTTCATATTCGTGTAGTGTAGAGTCCGAATATGAAATATTGCATATGAAAATACATTGAAGTTCATATTTCTGATTACTATAATCTATTTAGTAGAAAGGGAATACGTTATAGAAATAAAATCATTATAGATTAATATAATAATTAATTATTAATAGGAGGATTAATGCAATGAAAATATTTCAAAAAATGTGTGCGTCAACTGTAATCATTACAGCACTTTTAGGAACAGGAGGTACTATCAATAGTGTACATGCTGATTCTATAGAACAGCAGATTAAATCAGGGATAGAACAAGAAACAGATAAGCAAATCATTGTAAAATTTAAAGCGGATTTGGATTTGCCATATGAAGATGGTATTGAAAAACAAATACAATCTCAAACGAATGATAAAGTAATAAAAGATCTTTTGACAGAATATCCAGATGTAACATTTACTCGTTTATTCACATCTGTAAGCTCGGAACAAATACAAAACCTTGAAGTGAAAGCACCTAATCATGTATCTACAAGTTTATTAAACTACTATATTCTTCAAAATCAAAATAGTGGGTATGAAGAAGAAATAGTAGATAAGTTAAAGGCATCTTCTTTAATAGAAGATGCATATATGAAGAGAAAAGAGAAAATAATGCCACCTGAAGTGCAATCATCAAGTGTAGCTCTTAATCCTAGTAACAATCCTAGATTTAAAAAGCAAGGTTATCTTGAAGCGGCCCCATACGGTATTAATGCGCCTTTCGCCTGGGAAATTCAAGGCGGTAATGGAAATGGTATCACTTTTGTTGATATGGAATACGGATGGCTATTAAATCATGAGGATTTATTACATCAAAATATTGAATTAATGTCTGGAAGAAATATAGATCAGCATGTCGGTCATGGGACGTCTGTACTAGGAATTGTATCCTCTGAGGACAATGAAGTCGGGAATATTGGGATTGCGCCAAAAGCGAAAGCAAAGGTTATCTCTCAAATAAGAGATAACGGACAGTATAATACGGCTGATGCAATATTAAGCGCTGTAAATCAGTTAGAAGCTGGGGATGTTTTATTGTTAGAGGCGCAAGCATCTTTCGATGGATATGGTGATAAATATTTACCTGTTGAAGTACAACCAGATATCTTTGATGCAATTCGTGCTGGTACAGATAAAGGGATTGTAATTATAGAGGCTGGAGCAAATGGGTGGAATGATTTAGACCAGTTCAAAGATAGAAAAGGTAAGCAAGTCTTAAATCGTAATAGTAAAGATTTTAAAGATTCGGGTGCAATTATGGTAGGCGCTGGCTCTTCATCTTTCCCTCATGAACGTATGTGGTTTTCGAATTATGGAAGCCGTATTGATGTGTACGGATGGGGAGAAAATGTAGATACAACTACAGCTGAACAAAGTAGAAGTGCTGTAAATCTTTATACTTCAAGCTTTAGCGGAACATCTAGTGCTTCGCCAATTATTGCTGGGGCAGCGACTTTAGTACAAAGCATTGCTAAAGAAAATTTAGGACAACCATATAGACCTAGTGAACTAAGAGCAATATTAAGCAACCAGAGCACAGGAACAAAATCTAAAGATCCATATGCAGATAAAATTGGTGTTTTACCAGATTTGAAGTCTATACTAGTAAACTTAGGCTATGAACAAAGAAAACCAAACGGTGGGAATGAATTACAAGTAACAGAAAATGAACCAAATAATGAGCCTAGACAGGCAAATAAAGTTAACTTTCATACACCGGTGAAAGGAACGCTACATAATAGTGATAGAGTAGATGTATTTACTTTCCAAATTGACTCGCCGGAAAATATTAATATTTCTTTACTAAATGAACAAAATATCGGAATGACATGGGTACTTCATCATGAATCAGATTTAAATAACTATGTAGCATATGGTGAAAATGAAGGCAATGTAGTTAAAGGAACTTATAATGCAAAGCCAGGTAAATATTATTTATACGTCTATAAATATGAGAATAAAGATGGTTCATACGTATTGAACATAAAATAAGTAAAAGGAACTTCAGATGAAGTTCCTTTAAATTTTTCTAATTTAGTATATGTGAATGATTTTTTAACTTTACTTCTATGCAATATTTCATATTGATGAAATGTTATTTATTTTTTCTGAACTAGCTTATATTATATTCAATAAGTTTGATATAAAAACAGAAAAAGAGAGGGATAATAATGAGCAATAAGAAGTTAATTTTGAAATTATTCATATGTAGTACAATATTTATCACATTTGTATTTGCTTTACATGATAAGCAAGTAGTTGCAGCTAGCTCTGTTAATGAGCTTGAAAATTGGTCGAAATGGATGCAACCTATACCTGATAATATCCCGTTAGCACGAATTTCAATTCCAGGAACACACGATAGTGGGACGTTCAAGTTGCAAAATCCGATTAAGCAAGTATGGGGAATGACGCAAGAATATGATTTTCGCTATCAAATGGACCATGGAGCTCGCATTTTTGATATAAGAGGACGTTTAACAGATGATAATACGATAGTTCTTCATCATGGGCCATTATATCTTTATGTAACACTGCATGAATTCATAAACGAAGCGAAACAATTTTTAAGAGATAATCCGAGTGAAACGATTATTATGTCCTTAAAAAAAGAGTATGAGGATATGAAAGGGGCAGAAGATTCATTTAGTAGTACGTTTGAAAAAAATTATTTTGTTGATCCTATCTTTTTAAAAACAGAAGGAAATATAAAACTTGGAGATGCTCGTGGGAAAATTGTACTACTAAAAAGATATAGTGGTAGTAATGAATCTGGAGGATATAATAATTTTTATTGGCCGGATAATGAGACGTTTACCACAACTGTAAATCAAAATGTAAATGTAACAGTACAAGATAAATATAAAGTGAGTTATGATGAGAAAGTAAAATCTATTAAAGATACAATGAATGAAACGATGAACAATAGTGAGGATTTAAATCATCTATATATAAATTTTACAAGCTTGTCTTCTGGTGGTACAGCATGGAATAGTCCATATTACTATGCCTCTTATATAAATCCTGAAATTGCAAACCATATAAAACAAAAGAATCCTGCGAGAGTAGGCTGGGTAATTCAAGACTACATAAATGAAAAGTGGTCACCATTATTGTATCAAGAAGTTATAAGAGCGAATAAGTCATTAATAAAAGAATAAAGATGATGAGAGTGAGAAGCGATAAAATATATCGCTTCTTTTTATTTTTAAAGTGGATGAGTAAAAAAACACGAAAGTGGTTGGTCCGCTTTTTACAAACATCTATTATGATAAGAGAAGAAAGGTAGTATGTTATCAACGTTTTAAAGAGGAAGGTTTTTATGTAAGTTCTTTAATTAAAATAGATGGGTCTTAGAGAGGTGAAAAGACAATGAGTTTTGCAATTTCACTAGTCGTTATTATTGTAATTGTATCGCTATTTGGGACTGTACTAGTTGCAAGAAACGTGGAGGAGAATTACGGAAAGTCTACAAAGAGAAATGTGAAAAACTTATCAACTATTTATATTATCCTTCTTTTCGTACTACTTGTTGGAGTAACGTGGTATGCAGTAGTGATTTAATAGTTTTTAAAGAAAAAGGTTAATATTGTGTATGATGGAGGAAGATGATTTTGATAAAAAATGAACGTCACGTTTTAATTGTTTTTCCGCATCCAGATGATGAGTCATATTGCGTGGCGGGTACAATTTTAGCTTATGTCCAGCGGAATGTTCCTCTAACTTATGTTTGCTTAACGTTAGGTGAAATGGGGAGAGCGATGGGAAATCCTCCTTTTGCAACACGTGAATCATTATATGCTATAAGAGAGAAAGAACTAAAGAGGGCTACAAATATTTTAGGTATTAAAGATTTACGTATGATGGGATATCGTGATAAGACCCTTGAATTTGAAATTCCTGGAGAGTTAAGACGTGTAATACAAAAATGTGTAGAAGAATTGAATCCTTCATTGGTCATTTCTTTTTATCCGGGATATGCAGTTCATCCAGATCATGATGCAACAGGAGAAGCGGTGGCTGCGGCTTTAGCTACTATTCAGGAAAATAAAAGACCAACGTTTTATGCGGTAGCTTTTTCAAATAATCATGAAGTGGAAATAGGTCCGCCACATTTTAAAAATGAAGTGAAAGAATATGTTCCAAAAAAGCTAGAAGCATTGCAAGCACATGCATCACAGTTTACGACTAAAGTAACAGAACTAAAAAGAGAGTATGAAGATGGTGTACCGGAAACAGTCGAGTGGTTAGAAAGAGAACCGTTTTGGATATATTCATTCAAAGATAAAAATAAGTGATGCTACAGCTGAAGGTGATGAATATGTATTTTGTATATAAGAATCGAAAGGTTTTTTATAATATAGAAGGATCAGGTCCAGTCATATTGTTTTTACATGGGCTTGGAGGAAACGCAAATAATTGGTTATATCAAAGGCAATATTTTAAGGGGAAATGGACAGTGATCTCACTTGATTTACCAGGACATGGAAAATCTGGAGGGCTAGAAATTAACTTTAAAGAATATGTAAATGTTTTGTATGAGTTATGCAATTATTTAAAGTTACAAAAAGTAGTCATTTGTGGACTTTCAAAAGGGGCTAGAGTAGGTGTTGATTTTGCTATCCAATATCCAGAATGTGTTTCTAGCTTAATTATTGTAAATGCATTTCCCTATTTGGAGCCTGAGGATCGAAAGAAGCGGCTTGAAGTATATGATTTGCTTAGCTTACATGATAACGGGAAAAAATGGGCGGATACATTGTTGAAGGCGATGGGAGTAGCGAATAATGAAGTAATTGTCAGGGGATTTTATCAATCTTTACAGTTTATTAATCCGGTGCATATTCAAAGGTTATTTGCTGAATTAGTAGATTATGATCAAAGACCATTTCTTTCGAATATTACATGTTCCGCTTTAATTATAAGAGGGGAAAATGATGATTTTGTCCCCGAGAAATATGTAAGAGAGTTTGAAAGCCGTTTGAAAAATACAACTTTTATTGAGTTTAAAAATAGTGGACACTTACCTTATTTAGAAAAGCCAAGTAGCTTTAATATGACAGTAGAAAGATTTTTAAATCATGTAATTAATTAATTAATTAATACTATTATTACAGTCAATACTGTTATTAGTGAGTAAAATATAGTTAGTTTTGAGAGGGGGCAACTATATGGAATGGAAACCAAATCGTGCAGATAAGACACCTGTATATAAACAAATTGCGGATTATATTGAAAGAGGCATTTCTTCAGGCGAATTTCCTTCTGATAGTAAGTTACCTTCTGAGCGTATGTTAGCAAAGAAATTACAGGTGAACCGGAGTACAATAGTAGCTGCGTATGAAGAATTAAAATCACTTGGAGTAGTAGAACGACAAAAGGGAAGCGGAACACGGGTCAATACAGATATATGGGGTGTCTCACATAAACGAATACCGAACTGGGGTAGGTACGTGGAGGATGGATCGTTCTTACCTAACGTACCACTCGTTCAACAAATTCGAACGGAAACACAAAAAGATGATTTAATTAATTTAGCAAGTGGTGAACTGTCACCAGAATTAATTCCAAGTGATAGATTTCGAACAATTTTGTCGGAGAAAACATTTATGGAAAACCTCGGCTATGACCATCCACTTGGAAATGAGATGTTGAGAAAAACAATTGCAGCACATGTTCAGCAATATAAACAAATTGAAGCAGATTCAAGCTCTATTCTTATTACGTCAGGAGCACAACAGGCGCTTAATCTTATCGTTCAATGTTTATTAAAACCTGGCGATGCGATTGCGATTGAAGATCCGTCATATTGTTTTTCGCTTCCAATGTTTAAATCGGCCGGTTTAAACATATTTCATTTACCTGTTGATGAGCATGGAATGAATCCAGATGACTTAATAGATTTGCACAAAAAGCATCGCATTCGTATGGTATTTTTGAATCCAGATTATCAAAATCCAACAGGTACTGTGCTTTCATTAGCGAGACGTAAAAAAATTTTAGAACTGTCTTCTGAGTTCGGTATACCAATTGTAGAAGATGATCCGTATAGTTTAATTTCTTTTAATGGAGAAGTGAACCCGACATTAAAATCAATGGACCAAAATGGAAATGTTCTTTATATAAGTTCATTATCAAAAATTGTTGCATCAGGATTACGTATTGGATGGATAATTGGTCCTACACGTGTAATTGAGCGTTTAGCAGATGCAAAGCAACAAGTTGATTTTGGCCATAGTGTATTTACGCAGTGGGTAGCAAATCAATTTTTAGAATCAAAGGATTTTCATACACATATTACGATACTTCGTGGAAAATTGAAGCAAAGAAGAGATGAATTAATTGCAGAGCTTGAAGGAACATTGGGAGACCGAGTTGAATGTTTCGTGCCAGAGGGTGGAATACATGTATGGTGTAAAGTGAAAGGAAAGTTTGATGAATATCACTTATTAGGTGAATCTATACGGAATGGTGTCGCATTTGTTCCGGGCAGTGTTTTAGGTTCGAAAAATGAATATATACGATTTACGTTTGGTAGAGCGAATATAGAACAAATTCAACTTGGAATTAAACGGTTTGCCGACACGCTACATGAGATTTCATAATATGGATGTGTGATAGTGAAATGAGGGAAAGAAATGAAGTACGTGACGCTTTTACTTCAAGTAGGCGTGCTATATGTATTTAGCCTAGTGGGTACGTGGATTCAAGGAGTATTCCATCTATCAATGCCAGGAAGTTTAATAGGGATGTTAATGCTGTTCCTGCTCCTTTCCACTCGCATTTTACCGTTAAAATGGTTTGAGTTAGGTGCGGAAAAGTTAATCGTATTTTTACCGTTATTTTTAATCCCTTCGACAACAGGGCTGATGGAATACGGGTCTTTTCTTTTCAGTAAGGGGAGTATTATATTCCTTTTAGTAGTTGCAAGTACTGTAGTAACTTTGATTGTTTCAGGGTATATAAGTCAATTATTAATAACAACAAAAAAATAAAATCGACAAGGTGCACGATTCAAATGGTCTTAATTATTATTACTGTAGCAATTTATTTCTTGGCGACAAAGCTATATGAAAAATTTACGTTTGCATTTACGTTACCGGTGTTAACAGTTACGGCAATTATGATTTGTTTATTTTTCATTTTTGGTATTTCTCATCATGAGTATAGGGAAAATGGAGGAGACATTCTTTCAAGCTTATTGAGCCCTGCAATTGTAGCATTAGCCATACCTCTATTTAAAGAGCGAAAGATACTTATGAAAAATTTTTTATCGATACTTATTGGAGTAGTGATAGGTATAGTGGCTGTAACGAGTATGAATGTAGTGATTGGCGGAATTTTAAATATAGATAAGGAACTTATATTAACTACTTTACCACAGTTAGCAACGATGCCTATTGCCCTATCATTAGCGGATCAAATTGGTGGTATTCCATCTATGACTTCTAGTTTTGTAGTTGTTGCAGGAATAACAGGCGCTATGATCGGACCAACAGTACTTAAGTTTTTCAGTATAACAAGTACGATTGGAAAAGGAGTTGGAATGGGCTGTGCATCACATATTATCGGTGTGAGCCGTCTCGTGAAGGAAGGCGAGAAAGAGGCGACAATCGGTTCGGTGACGATGATTGTAACTGGAATACTCATTAGTATATTCATACCGTATGGAACGAAATTTATATTTTAAAATGTAATGGAGATGATGAAAATGACAACATGGTTTATAGTTACATTATTTATTTTTGGCGCTCTTAAAGTGCTAGTTTCTAGTATGCCCACTTCTGTTGTAGAATCAATTATTAGTAGATTTGAATTGCATCAAAAGCTTGAGGCGGAAAATACTTCTATATCGATAGATGGAAAAAATATAGAGGGAGAAATGAAACTACAAGTTATTCATGAATTTAATGAGGCTTTGTTTTTAGATAAACATTATTTCCCGCCGCAAGGAGAAGGGACACCAATAGTCATTGATACGAAGAAAGGGAATAAAGAGATTAGATTTTCTCTATATAGCTATGAGGAACATGTTGATGTCATTAAGCAATATAAGAAGAAAGTCGTTGCCTATCGTTTACGCTCTAAAAGCCTTCAAACATTGGCACCAGTAGCAATAACGGAAGAGTATGCTTAAGAAGGGACCTATAATGGTCTCTTTATTTTTTTATCCAATTATATACGTTCCAAATAAAAGAATGAAAAATCATATAACCAAATAAAGAATATGTATGGTTCCAATTCGCGCTATGTACAAATAAACCTAAACTTTCAGCAACCTGTTCAAAAAGGCTAGCACAAATACCGATTGAAATAATAAATAAAATTCTAGAAACTTTAGATAATTTTTTTGAAATGTGTATAAAGATAACTGTTAAAATCGGCAGTACGAACAATGTAAAAGCTATATTAACCGAAAATGTGGATGAGAAGGGCCTAGCCGGAAAGGAATATATTTGTTTATGAACAAAAAAGGCATCTAAGCAAGTTCCAATAATAGAAGAGAGAAAGATTGTAACTACTAATGCTAGAAACTCATTCTTCTTCTCGGAGGAGGACATTTTTCTTTGCGAGAATGGCGAGTTCAATTTTTTCGAGTGTTTTGCAGTAGTCTTCTGTAATTTGTCCATTTATATTTTCCTCCTTATCAACTAAGTAATTTACAACTTGCCAATCGGTAAACCAATCTTCACTGTCAACTTCGTCATGCTTCATATCTCGCCATGCATAGATGAGTGCAGGGCTGTATATGCGATAAGCGCCATTTCGTAACTGGCATTTCTTTATTCGGCGCTTATAAAACTCACGGGAAAAAGATTCATTTACACTTGAAAATAAATGGGGCCAGTAATCTTTCCTTGATCCTGTATGTGGATGGTGTTGAGCCCAGCTTATTATTTGAGATAAAACATGTGTATCTCGAAATAATAATGAGTACAATCTTTTTCCGATTAATATCCGTTCATGTAAGGAAGTGAAATGTTTCATTGTATCACCAAATAGTAATACTTTTTGTTTCTTATCATTTTCGTAGAATGGGAAAAGAATATGATTAAACTGAAAGAAATCAAAGAGTTTAAATCCAATACTATTTAGTACAGTCTTTTTAAATTGTACATTTTGAATCACTCTTTTTTCTAAGTAGTTTTGTTCATTAATAATAGTTGCAATCGCTAAAGTTTTTTTGTTACCTGTTTTCCAAAAATGGTTCCACATCGTTTCCATAAATGTAGAAACATTTAGGTGAGAAAGAAGGTGAAATAACTTTTGTGATCTCTTTACACTTTGTTCGTAAAGTAAAAATTGAGGGTATACATCTTGGAAAATAAGCCAATTCCCTCTTTCTAAAAAAGAAAAAAATATGAATTGATCTTTCTCTGATAAAATTCTCGTATATAAATCCCCCTTTAAATCAGTCATATTCCAACCGCCGTTACGTGATACCATATGTCCAAGCAGTGCCCAATGTATTTCTGGATATTGAATGTAAAATTGGTAGTATGCGCGTGTTCTTGTAACATTATTTTTATTTAGCTGTTCTGTTTGTATTTTTATTTTGTTGATGATGAGTTGTTCTTCTTTCGTTAATTTATACATGGTGTCAGAAGGAATAAGCTTGCTTTTTTGTTTTAATTCATTTTTTACGTCGAATAGGGAGAGAGGCAGTGCTTTGGAAGGTCCGTTATATGTATGATTTGAATTGCTTCGGTCCATTCCGTTACCTCCCTTTTTCATAAATTTAAACATGATTATTGGCTATGAATCATTCTATTTATTTTATTACGAGTATAAGAAATAAATGAGCGGTGTTTTTTTACAAGGAATTTATTTATCATGCAAACAGTATAAAAAATCTTACTGTTGTGAGGTGAAATGAAAAACAGAAACTATGTTTAATAGTTTCTGTTTTTTTATTTTGTCAATTAAATGTAACAAACGACGATTATGATTTGAATCAATTGAAAATAATTCAATAAATATTATTTAAATTGAGATGTTTCGTAGGAGGAAAAAGAATGTTAAATAAAATAATTTTAATTACTGGTGGGACAGGTTCGTGGGGGCATGAACTTATAAAACAACTATTAGAAAAATCACCGAAAGAAATTAGAATTTTTTCAAGAAATGAAACGGTTCAGTTTGAAATGCAGCAAAAGTATATAAATGATGATAGGTTAAAATTTATTATTGGAGATATTCGTGATAAAGATCAACTAGTCTATGCTTGCCAAGGTGTACATTATGTGTTCCATCTTGCAGCTTTAAAACATGTTCCAGTATGTGAGTATTATCCTTATGAAGCTATAAAAACCAATATACATGGTACGCAAAATGTAATTGAAGCCTCTATACAGATGCAAGTTGAAAAAGTTATATATGTTTCAACGGATAAAGCAGCCGATCCATCAAATACGTATGGGATGACAAAAGCAATTGGTGAAAAATTAATGGTTCATGCGAATATACAAACGAAGAAAACAAAATTCATTTGTGTTCGTGGTGGAAATGTTTTAGGAACGAGTGGAAGTGTAGTACCACTTTTTAAACAACAAATTAAAAGATCTTCACAAGTAGGGATTACCGATGCGAATATGACTAGATTTTTCTTAACAGTTGAAGATGCTGTTGGATTGTTATTTAAAGCAGTATATCAAGGTAGAGGCGGGGAAATCTTTGTTATGAAAATGCCGGCATGTAAAATAACAGATTTAGCAGAAATATTAATTGAAGATTCAAAAAAAGAAAATATTAAGGTGAAAGAGGTAGGGATAAGACCGGGTGAAAAATTAAGTGAAATGCTTCTATCTGAGGTAGAGAGTAAAACAAGTATAAGTTTTGATCAAAATTATTTTGTGGTACTACCGACGATTCCTATTGAAGGACTTCAAGAATATTATTCTAGCTATCCGCTAGTGGATGTGAAGAGTTTTAGTTCTCAACAAGACTTGCTTGCAAAACATGAGGTGAAACAAATGCTATTAAAAGGAGGGTTTTTGCGATGAAAAAAAATGCGAGCCTTTTAATAACTGGTGCAAATGGTTTCACAGGACGCCATGCTTGCCACTATTTTTTAGAGCAGGGCTTTCATGTAATTCCTATGTTTCAAAATCGTGCACATAGAGAAAAAATTAGAAATGGTATTACGTGTAATTTAACTAATAAGAGCGAAGTAATGAAGGTAATGAAACAAATAAAGCCAGACTACGTATTGCATTTAGCAGGAAGGAATTCGGTTATAGAATCTTGGACAGCTGCTCTTGAGTATATAGAGATTAATGTAATAGGAACGTTATATTTATTAGAAGCAATTAAGCAAGAAGCCTCGCATTGTAGAACATTAGTTATAGGATCTGCTTTGCAAGCAGATAGTATGAACGAAATAAAAATTTCAAATCCATATAGTTTAAGTAAAACGATGCAAGTCATTATCGCAGAGGCTTGGGGAGGATTAATGGATTCAAATATTATCATTGCAAAGCCCTCAAACTTAATTGGTCCAGGGGAATCGAATGGCATTTGTTCGATTCTCGCAAAGAAAATGATAGATATAGAATCAGGTAGAAGTAAAGCCATTATTGAAGTAAACAGTTTGAAAGATAGTAGAGATTTTCTAGATGTACGTGATGCGATTAAAGCGTATCATGTGTTGTTACGAGATGGAATAAATGGAAAACAATATAATATCGGATCAGGAGTAAAACAATCTTTATTAAATGTACTAGAACAATATAAAGAATTAACACAGCTAAATTTTTTTATAGAGGAAACAGGGAAAAGTGGGAGCGACTCAAATGAGAGTTTAGCAATAGAGGAAATAAAAAGGTTAGGTTGGATCCCAGAAATTGAATTTCATCAATCATTAAAAGATGTACTTGAGTATGCGAAGTGTAGTGACATCTGCATGCAATGAAAAACAAAAAAGGGTGTAAGAAATATATGAATGATTATGAAATAATAGATAATCAAAATACGCTATTTCTTTCAATTGTTGATACGTTGGATTGGAGAGATGAAGAAGCGCATGTATTGCGTCTGTATGAGGCAATACATAAATATCAAGCGTATGTAGAAGAAAAAAGGGTTAATCAAATAAAGTCAGCATTAGAGACGGAAACTAGGTATGTGATTCAAATCTTTGCTCAATACGAGTGTAGTGAGTATGGAAATGATTTTTATGAACTCATTAACGATCTTTTACAAGATATAGAGGTGGAGTTAAAGATTTATATAAAAAATAATAAGTTTATTTACATTTAAAAGGTAAAGAGAAAGCTAGATTTTTAATAATAAAGGTGGGTATAAGTTATGAGCAAAACGATTCTTTTTACTGGGGGCGGTACAGCCGGACACGTTATGATTAATATTGTATTAATTCCTAAATTTATAGAGAAAGGCTGGAGAGTCGAGTATATTGGATCCAAAAATGGAATTGAAAAATCATTAGTGCAAAATGTTAAATACAATAGTGTTTCAACGGGAAAGCTTAGGAGATATTGGGATTGGGAGAATTTTAAAGATCCTTTTAAAATTATACGCGGTTGTTTACAAAGTTATAATTTAATTAAGAAAACAAAGCCTGACGTTATCTTTTCAGCAGGAGGATTTGTTTCAGTTCCTGTAGCTATAGGAGCATGGTTAAATCGTGTGCCTATAATTATACGTGAACCAGATAGCACATTAGGGCTTGCCAATAAAATAGCATTACCTTTTGCTACAAAGCTATGCACAACATTTCCTCAGACAGGAGAAAATGTAAGTAATGAGAAGAAGGTTTATGTAGGACCAATTGTAAGGGAAGAAATTGAGAAGGGTAACGTATTAAGAGGAAGAAGATATTGTGAATTTCAGCAAGATAAACCAGTATTATTAATTATGGGTGGGAGTCAGGGTGCTAAGTGGATAAATGATATGGTAAGGGAATGTGTAGATACAATACTATTAAACTTTAATATTATTCATATATGTGGTAAAGGGAAGGTAGACCCATCTATTGGCATGGAGGGATATATGCAATTTGAATATATAGGCGACGAGTTGCCGCATATACTAAATATGGCAAGTGTTGTAGTTTCTAGAGCGGGTTCTACTGCTATTTCTGAATTGTTATTTTTGAAGAAACCGATGTTGCTTATCCCGTTAACTAACAGTTCCAGTAGGGGAGATCAAGTTTTAAATGCTGAATATTTTTCACGGCAAGGATATGCGGAAGTTATACTCCAAGACAGAGTAAGTACGAATACATTTATACATGCAGTAAATAAGTTGTATACAAATAAGGAGAAATATATTCAAAACATGAATGGATATAAGAAAACAAATGATGAGGGAATTCATCAAATAATAGATATAATAAATGAAGTGGTGAAGTAATAGAAATGTAAATAGAAAAACAAAAGGAAAGAAGGTATCTTCTTTCCTTTTTGCTATATTTGTTCTAATTAGTTATGTACTATGGGTGAATGCCGTTTTCTAATAGCTCAGTAAATGCATGAATATGGATAGGTTTACTGTAATAATAACCTTGAATAAACTGACATTTATTTTTTTGAAGGAAATTTACGTGCTCTTTCGTTTCTACACCTTCAGCAATGACAGACATTCCTAATGTATTTGCTAATGTGATGATCGTTTTAATAATTTCCATTCCATCATCACATGTTTCAGACATTGTAATAAATTCTCTCGGGATTTTTAACGTATCAATTGGATACAAAGGTAAGTAGGCTAGCGAAGAATAACCTGTACCAAAATCGTCGATAGAAATGTGAATCCCTAAACTTTTTAGTGTACGCAGTTTTATCAATGTTTCTCGCTCATCCATCATTGCAATTCGCTCTGTTAATTCAAGATCAAGAGAGCTTGCTGGTAAACCTGTATTTGTTAAAGTAGAAGAAATAGATTTTACAAAATCCTCTTGTTCAAATTCCTTAGCAGATAAATTTACACCTATTTTTAAATGTGAATATCCGAGTGCGTGCCAACGTTTCATTTGTTTACAAGCCTGCTCTAATGTCCATTTACCTATTGAAATAATTTGTAGTGTTTCTTCTGCAATCGGAATAAACTCGTATGGAGAAATAATACCTAATTCAGGATGATTCCACCTAATTAAAGCTTCTGCACCGATAATTTTATTAGATTCACTATCAACTTGAGGTTGATACAAAAGGAACAATTCTTCATTTTGTAGTGCGTTTGGTAAATCTTTTTCTAATCGCAATCGTCTTTCAATTTTTTTAGCGATTACATCGTCATAAATAGATACAGAGTTAAGTTCTTTTGCTTTTGCATCATACATTGCAACATTAGCGTTTTTCAGAAGTGTAGCGGTATCGATTCCGGAATGTGGATAAATAGCGATGCCGATACTCAGTGATAAAGTTAATTTATGCTCATGTATGATAAATGACTTTTTCATGCATTTAAATAATTGGTTACATAATTGGAATAAGTAATCTTCGTCAGTATAGTTTTCAATTATGATTGTAAATTCATCGCCACCGATTCTTGAAAGATGAGTATGTGATGGAAGACATGATTGGAATCGCTTTGCTACTTCTTCTAATATGTAATCTCCTGATGAATGTCCAAGTGTATCGTTAATTGCTTTAAAGCGATCTAAATCTAAATATAATAATGCAAACTCGCTTTCTGTTATTTCAGCATTTTTTATAACTCTCTTTAATTTCTTATGGAAAAAGGCACGGTTACCAATTTTCGTTACAGTGTCATGGAATGCTAAATATTTTATTTCTTCTTGCTGTTTTTTTAGTGCAGTAATATCTTTCACCATAATATAGCTTCCTGAAATTTGTCCGTCTATTATAATAGGAATGATTGTAACGTATAAAAAATAAGTAAAGCCATCCTTATATTGAGAACTAAGTTGTAAGAATGCCGATTCTTGTTGTTTCACTTTTTCTAATGCCAATGCTAGCTTATGCTTATCTTCATCTAAAATGATCGAAAAACAAGTTTCACCTAGTAACTCATCCGTTGGTGCCCCAAGTAGTACACTCCCAGCCTTATTTACATTTAAGAATATTCCATTTAAATCAATGGTGAAGATAGGGTCAGGATGATATTCATATAATGATTTAAACTTTTGCTGTTTTTGAGAAAGAGCCTCTGATTTATGAACTAGATCAGACGTCCGTAAAGTAACTTTTTCTTCTAGTTGGGCATTAAATGCCTGCAAACGTTTTGTTAAGGAATTGTTTTGCATACGTACGATAGAATGACGAATGAGTACGAAAATAAAAGTAATACAATTTCCTGTAATGAGAGTTGAAGATGATGTTTGTTCTTTTAATGTAAACCCGATTAGTATTGCAACAGCAAGATAGGGAAATACAACTAAAGCTTTTTTTCCTATTATAGGGTTTACAAGGAAATAATTTTTATGGCTATTATGATCTTCTGAAATAGAGCCAGCTATTGCAATAAGTAATATAGGTATTCTATATAAAAGACGTAATAATATTATCGTTTCAGTTGATAAGTGGTTATTTAAGTAAAAATAAATATAGTTAAAAGTTGCAGAACTTATTAATACAAAAATAAAGATATAAATTTTCCGTTTGGAATTAAAAATTGTTGGACGGAAAATGAGACTAACACCTAGCAGTAGAAATAATAAATCTGCAATTGGGTATAAAAATGAAAGGAAAACATCTCCTAGTGAAAGAGCGAATATATTTAAATTTGGTTGATTAAATAAATACCATTCTAATGTAAATATGGAAGTAAGCACTATGCATATATCACAAATAAAGAACGCTTTTTCCCATTTATTGCATTCCTTTAAGATTTTATAGCAGAAAGCGATAAGACAGAAAAATAGAAAAAACATGTAAAATACATCAGAAACCGTAAAACGATGTATTGGAATTTCGAAGAAGCTATCTTGATATGTATATACTATTTTCCCTAATAAAAAACTACCAATTGCTATTGTAATACATATCCAAAACGGATTTGAACTGACTTTTTTAGAATATATAGAGTAAATCAGTGATACAAATGTAATGGCTTCAACGACAAGTGAAGCGAAGCGTACATCTGAATTTGAAAAATGAGTAGGGAATAGATAGAAAAACATAAAATAGATTGAATAGCATATTAATGTTCCGATTAATATACATAATTGTAAATTTTTATTTAATTTCAATGAAATCACCTTCTTTAATTATGCACTATGTTCGTTATATCTATACATAATAATATTATTTAAGAATTGTATCAGATTTCCTTATAAAAATCATGTTTATAAGGAAAGTGTTAAAGAGTGTAAGTATTCTTAAGGTTGAAAAAATATTGCGGTTGATAGTACAGACTGTATTAAGACTTTAAATAGAAATTGTATATTTAGTCATCCTTTGAATTGTAAAGTTTTTTTAGTGATTTGTAAGTGGAGATGCAAAATTGCATATAAAATGATGAGTATCTTTTTTTGGTGAGCTTTTTATTTTTAATCTGAAAATTAATATTTGTGAAAATGTTGAGAAAAGATATAAAATAAGAACGTGTATTCTTACAGAGTGGAATAGTATTGCCACTAAATAGGGAGGCTTTTTTATGATATATCGAATTAAAGATGCAGAAATATACTATGAAATTGTGGGAGAGGGTAAACCGGTCATTATCATACATGGCTGCGCCCCTGACCATAGGTTAATGATGAAATGTATGGAATCAGTATTTCAGAAATATGAAGGTTATAAGCGAATATATATTGATTTACCTGGAATGGGAAAATCGAATGCTCCAAATTGGATAAATAGTTCAGATCGTATAGTAGAAGGGCTTATCACATTTATTGAGGAAATCATTTCTACTGAAAAATTTTTATTGGTAGGAGAATCATATGGAGGCTATTTAGCCAAAGGTATACTTGCAAAGATGTTTGAGAGAGTTAGCGGATTACTATTAGTATGTCCTGTTGTTGTAGCGGAGCCAGAAAAAAGGATTCTTCCAGATAAACAGGTAATTGTACAAGATGAGGAATTTTTAAATACGCTCACTTCCACAGAAAGAGAGGAGTTTTGTGAGTTAGCTGTAATAGCAAATGAATATACATATAAGCGATTTAAAGAAGAAATTAAGCCTGGGTTAGATGTTGCTAATTATGAATTTATTGAAAGGTTGCAAAAGAATTACTCTCTTACTATGGATTTTCAGCATGAAAAATATGAAAATCCCGTTCTTTTACTGACTGGAAGACAAGATATATCAGTAGGTTATCAAAATATTATAGAAATTATTGAAGAATATCCAAGGGCAACATTAGCAGTGTTAGATATGGCAGGGCATAATTTGCAAATTGAGCAGCCTGAATTATTTGAGAGTTTAGTAGGAGAATGGATTAGACGAACAAATCAGCACAGTTTATAAAGTATTTTAGTATTACCCCTAAGTGTTGAAATGGGATAAATGAACGTGATTTATTAACTTATCTCGCTATTTGCCGGGCAGCCCGATTAGTGAGGGCTGATTAAAGTTTCACTTTATAAAAAATTTTAAGGAGAAATTATGAGCACATATATTTATATGGTTAGACATGGTGAATCACCAAAACTAGAAGGAAATGAAAGAATGCGTGGATTAACTGAGAGGGGACATATGGATGCCCGTAGAGTAACTGACATATTAAAAGCGGAGAGGATTGATACTTTTATTTCCAGTCCTTATAATCGGGCTATGCTAACGATAGAGGAGTCAGCTAATTTCCATGAAAAAGAAATAGTAGTATATGAAAATCTTAAAGAGTGTATGTTTTCAAGTGAGGATCAGGTTATATCAGACAAAGAGGTGTATCCACTTGTACAGAAGATGTTCTCTAATCCGGACTTTGCACGAACGGAAGGAGAGTCATATGCAGATTGCCAGAGAAGAGTAGTGAAAGTATTAAAAGAAATCTTAATGGATTTTCGAGGATGCAAAATTGTAATTGGTACACATGGGCTTGTCATGACATTAATGATGAACTATTTTGATAAACAATATGGTTTTGAATTTTTAATGAATACGTCAAAACCGGATATATATAAGATGGAATTTAAAGAAGAACAATTAATGAATGTAGAGAGATTATGGAAAGCTGAATAAAATTAGTTGCATGGATTTTGTTGTAAAAGTTACTTTTATAGCAAAGTCTTTTTTTGAATAGAAAGCATCTTTATCAACTATTGTTAGAATGTTAAATAAATAAGTAATTATTCAGTCTTTGAATAAATTATGGAGAAATTGGTTTAGGGAAACAATTTTAAATGTGTCAAAATTCCAAACGTTGGATTTATATTCAATAGGAGAAAAAGATGTAGAATTTTGTCTTACAGTCCCCGTTTACTTTTCATTTCATTACATATAGGCTTTGTGGTGTAAGGGAGGACATTGCCTTTACGTAAAATCTATAAGGAGGTCATTGTAATGAAACAGATTAAAAAGTTTGCGGGAGTTGCTTTAGCGGGGACGATTGGATTAAGTGGATTACTGTTTTTAGAACCAAGTGTAAGCGTTGCGGAAGCACAGCAAGTGAAAGTAGAAAATTTCAATACAATTGATGTAACGATGAATTTAAATGAATTGTATGTATTAAGTGGCAGAAGCATTGATATTCTTTCTGGAGATAAAGAAGCAATTCAGTTAAATAAATACACAATTAGTTTTAATAAACCTGGGAAGTATGTGATTAAAGTAAATGGCTGTATTTATGATGATGTATATACTTTTATTGTAAATGAGTAGTATATATTCTTAAATTGCGAGATAAAAACAGAAACACCCTATTTGCGATGAGAGTCGTAAATAGGGTGAATTTATTTGTATTAAGCTGTACTTTAAATATGTTCACTAATTTTCTTTTTGTTATGTAAAAGTGTTAACAATGTAAATGAAATATACATCTTCACAGTCAAAAAAGTTAAAATATTTCGTTTTAAGGATTATAATGGAGGGAGGAACATAAAAGGGAGTGAATGAACTTGAAACAAGAACTTATTGAAAGATTTACGAGATATGTAAAAATTGATACGCAATCAAATGAAGAAAGTCATACAGTACCAACAACACCAGGACAAATTGAGTTTGGTAAGTTATTAGTGGAAGAGCTAAAAGAAATTGGTTTAACAGAAGTAACGATGGATGATAATGGCTATGTAATGGCAACACTTCCAGCTAATACGGACAAGGATGTTCCTGTAATCGGATTTTTAGCCCATTTAGATACGGCAACAGACTTTACAGGGAAAAACGTCAAACCACAAATTCATGAAAATTTTGATGGTAATGCAATTACGTTAAATGAAGAGCTAAATGTTGTGTTAACACCAGAGCAGTTCCCGGAATTACCATCATATAAAGGACATACCATTATTACAACTGATGGTACAACACTTCTAGGAGCAGATGATAAAGCTGGTCTTACAGAAATTATGGTTGCAATGAACCATTTAATACATAATCCGCAAATTAAGCACGGGAAAATAAGAGTAGCATTTACACCGGATGAAGAAATTGGTCGTGGGCCAGCGCATTTTGATGTAGAAGCGTTTGGTGCATCATTCGCTTATACGATGGATGGAGGTCCATTAGGTGGTTTAGAGTATGAAAGTTTTAATGCTGCAGGTGCTAAGTTAACGTTTAACGGAACGAATACACATCCTGGAACAGCGAAAAATAAAATGCGCAATGCTACTAAACTGGCTATGGAGTTTAACGGGTATTTACCAGTAGAAGAGGCGCCAGAATATACAGAAGGCTATGAGGGATTCTATCATTTACTTTCTTTAAATGGTGATGTTGAGCAAAGTAAAGCGTATTATATTATTCGAGACTTTGATCGTGAAAATTTTGAGGCACGTAAAAATAACGTTAAAAATATTGTGAAGACTATGCAAGAAAAATATGGCGAAGATGCAGTCGTTTTAGAAATGAATGATCAATACTATAACATGCTTGAAAAAATTGAACCGGTAAGAGAAATTGTTGATATTGCATATGAAGCAATGAAAAGTTTAGACATTGAACCAAATATTCATCCGATTCGCGGAGGCACAGATGGATCACAATTATCATATATGGGATTACCGACGCCGAATATTTTCACTGGTGGTGAAAACTATCACGGTAAATTTGAGTATGTTTCGGTAGATACTATGGAAAAAGCTGTTCAAGTTATTGTGGAAATTGCAAGACGTTTTGAGGAGCAAGCTTAAAAAAGAACCAAGTAGTACGAATGTGCTACTTGGTTCTTTTAATATAGTACTCGCCACAAATAAAAAGTCGCATAAGACTCCCAATTAGCCCAGTTTGCCGCGAAATCTTTTATTTCATTTTTAGTCGGTTTATTTTCGGAACCTGTTATAAATTTAATTGCATTATGCAGACCAACATCATCAATTGGAAAAGCTGAAGGAAATCTTAAACAACGCATTAAAACATAGTTGGCAGTCCATGGTCCTATACCATGGATAGCGGTTAATTGTTTCTCAGCAACCTTTACATCTTGTGTTTGCAGTAAATCCTCTTTTAATAGTTTTCTCTCTGTAATAAGCTTCGCAATACCGATTAAATATTCACATTTTCTAGTCGTCATTTTTAATTGTTGGAGATCTTCTACATGTAGATTTGCAATTGTTTCAGGTGATGGGAATATCCAATGCTTTCTACCGTCCCATTCTACATAACTTCCAAATTGCTCAACTAATCTTCTTTTTAGCGTATAAGCATATGTTAAGTTAATTTGTTGACCGATAATTCCCCAGGAAAGTGCCTCAAATAAGTCTGGAATACCTAAAGTACGAAGGCCGTAATATTGTTCAATTGGTCCTTGAAGGAGTAAATCATGTTTAGCTAATGTATAAAAGGGAGCTAAATCAGTAGTTAAATCAAACCATTCTTTTACATAGTTAGCTACAGCTTCACGTATCGATTTTTCAGATGTATATGATTCTTCTAAACAATGTATTTGAATATTGCCATCTGTATTCACACTAATTTCAACTAAAGGATTTACATCTTGAACAGGGATAACTTTATAAATTTTGTTATCTTCAATATGGAACATACATTCATTGTTAGAACGTGATAGATAACGTAAATTTTCTTGGAAACAAAATTCTTTTGGAACTGCTATAGATAATACGCTATTATATTCTGCTGTCATATGAATTCCACCTGCAACTTTTCTAATGTAAGCAATTTTTTCTTCATTTCTAATCCACCCCTAAATCCGGTTAGTTTCCCATTCTTCCCAATAACGCGGTGACAAGGAATGGTGATAAGAAGAGGATTAGCAGCAATAGCAGAAGCAACGGCGCGCACAGCTTTAGGTTTTTGAATTCTTTCAGCAATTTCTGTATAAGAATATGTCTTTCCATAAGGAATTTCACGTACCGTATTCCAAACAGATAATTGAAAATTAGTTCCATAAGCATCGATAGGGAATGTAAAAGTTTCTCGCTTGTTTTCTAAATACTCGATAACTTCTTTCGTATATATTTGCAAGTAATCTGGACTATGGATCAATATATGTTGGGGCAGTTTTTTTCTAGCCCATATATTTAATTCTTCAAAGTTTTCGTCTTGTGATCCAATGAAACATAGTCCATTTTCAGTTGCAGCAATATGAAATTGCCAATTTTTATGTGTAAGTAGCGTCCAATATATATAATTATTTTTGTAGGAATTCATTATCGTATCCCTCTTTCATCTCGTTCTTTTTTCGATATTCAGTAGGAGTAAATCCGGTTTTCTTTTTAAATAAAGTTGCGAAATATTCTGGGTTTTCTATCCCGACAGCAGTACTAATTTCTTTAATAGATTGATTTGTGTGTAAAAGGTATTCGGTTGCTTTAAGAATCCTGAATTGTTGTATATATTCTATAGGAGTTAGCCCTATTATTCTTTTGAAAGTACGTTGTAAATGAAAAGGGCTACCGTGACACATTTCCGCAAGCATGTCGAGAGTTAAAGATTTGTCATAATGCTTTTCGATATAGTCTTTAATTTGTTTTACCCACTCTTCATTAGGTAAAGTGATTCCATTTGGCTTACAACGTTTGCACGGGCGAAAGTTTTCACTTAATGCTTGCTCTGCATGATGAAAAATTCGTACATTGTTTCTATTCGGTATTCTTGATTTGCATGATGGTCTGCAAAAGATTCCAGTTGATTTCACAGCATAAAAGAATTTGCTATCATAGGAAGAATCATTATGAATAATTGCTTGCCAATACTCATTTGTTAATGTAACTCCTTCATTGTGCATAGAACATCACCTCTGAAATTAGTATAACCTGAATAAAGTGCGTATGTATGTATTCATAAATGTAAGAGCAAGATTACAAAGGTGAAAATATTGGATGGCGTTTAGATTATTTTGTTGTTTCGGAACGAATGAAAGACCAAATAACAGAAGCGAAAATTAATAGTGAAGTAATGGGGTCAGACCATTGTCCAGTTGAATTACATATAAATTTCTAAAAAAAAGAAGTATCTCCCTAATATTAGGGAGATACTTCTTTTTTTAATTCAGTTTGTTAAAATTTTTCAAATCATTCTTGAAATAATTTCATATTAAATATATACTTAGTAACGATAATCATTATCAGTGAAAATGATTATCATGTGATGAAGGCGTAAAAGAATTATAGTCTAGGGGAAGTGAACGGGAATGAGTTCTGGATAAAATTATTAATCTAATGAAATATATATATGGGACAAGGTTCATATAGTTAAATTTTATTGAGAATATAGTTTGAAAATTCGAGAGGAGACATATAAAGATGAACAAGAAATTATTTACTTTAGGGATGGTTACAGTTTTAAGTGTAGGTTTAGCGGCATGTAATAGTGCGGATAAAACTTCAGGCGAGCAAAAACAACAGACAAAAGCTACGGAAACGAAAAAAGATGAAAAACGAAAAATCACATATTTAGGTAAAGAGTATACAGTGCCAGCAAAAGTAGATAAAATTGCGACAGCTAGTTTAGAGTCAATGGAAGATGCGGCAGTACTTGGAATTAAACCAGTTGGTGCCATTACTGTAGGTGGTAAATTACCAAAATATCTTGAAAAAGAGTTAGAAGGTGCTAAATCTGTTGGTGAGAAAATGCAACCCAATTTCGAAACATTACTACAATTAAAACCAGATGTTATTACATCGAGTACGAAATTCCCAGCAGAAACAGCTGAAAAGTTTACGAAAGTAGCTCCTACATTCCCGGTATCACACGTTTCAACAAATTGGGAAGATAACTTAAAGTTAATGGGAGAATTAACTGGTAAAAAAGATAAAGCAGAAAAAATTATTAAGGATTACAATTCGGACGCTGAAAAAGCAAAAGCAAAACTAGGAGATAAGTTAAAAGATAAAAAAGTACTTGTCATAAGACTAAGAGCAAATGAATTATTCCTATATCCAGAAGGAGTATACTTCAACCCTGTAATTTATAAAGATCTTGGACTAACTGCTCCAGAACAATTGAAAACTGTAAAAGCACAAGAGAAAATTTCATTTGAAAAACTTGCTGAACTTAACCCAGATTATATTTTCTTACAATATGAGGCAAGTGAAAATAAAAACCCGAAAGTGTTAGAAGAAATTGAAAGTAATCCAATTTGGCAAAGTATGAATGCTGCGAAGGAAAAGAAAGTATTTGTAAATGTTGTAGATCCAATGGCACAAGGTGGTACAGCTTGGAGTAAAACAGCATTCTTAAAAGAAGCCGTGAAAAATTTATCTAAATAATACAATAAGTAAGGTGCGTTGAATGATATGCAGAAAACAAATGCAGTACCAGTAACTATATTATGTATAGCACCCATACTCATCTTATTTACAATTATACTTTCGATTTTGTATGGGGCAAAAAGTATTGACGCTGAAACAGTGTGGAACGCATTATTTCATTTTGATTCAAGCGATGTAAATCATAATATTATTATTACTTCACGTTTACCAAGGGTAGTTGCAGCTCTTTTAGTCGGAGCATTTCTAGCCATATCAGGAGCACTTATGCAGGGGATGACAAGAAACTATCTTGCATCCCCTTCTATTATGGGTGTGACGGATGGCGCTGCCTTTGTTATTACACTTAGCATGATTTTTCTTCCGGGAATGTCATCAATTGGTATGGTTGTATGTTCAATGATTGGTTCTGCACTAGGAGCCGGTATCGTATTTGGTTTTGGTTCGCTCCTTCAAAATGGCTTATCACCAGTTAGGTTAGCGATTATAGGAACAGTTATTGGAACATTTTTAAGTAGTGTATCGGCTGCAATGGCTTCGTATTTCCAAATTTCTCAAAATGTTAGTTTTTGGTTTAATGCAAAGTTAGATCAAGTAGATCCTAATATCATTAAAATCACGATACCGTTTGGGATAATTGGAATAATTTTAGCATTGTTAATATCAAAATCTATTACCATTCTTTCATTAGGCGAAGAGGTTTCTATTAATTTAGGGCAACGTACAAAACTAGTTAAAGCGATGGCAATTTTATCGGTAATTTTCTTAACAGGAACAGCAGTTGCTTTAGTGGGGAAAGTTGGTTTTGTAGGTTTAATTATTCCGCACATTACGCGCTTTATAATTGGGGTAGATTATAAGTGGATTTTGCCATGTGCAGGTGTTATTGGTGGCGTTTTCTTAGCGTTATGTGACGTTTTGAGTAGATTTATAAACTATCCATTTGAAACACCTATTGGAGTCGTTACCTCTTTAATTGGAATTCCTTTCTTCCTTTATTTAATCCGTACTAGAGGAGGAGAGAGACATGCTTAAAAGTTCAAGTCAACGTTTCGGAATGACGATGGGGATTATTATATTTTTAATACTATGTGCTATTTATATTAGTTTAACAAATGGTACGTTCGACATTACGATTACAGATGTATTTAAAACACTTTTTAGAATTGATCCAGTACCAGAACATGATTTAGTTATTTTTGAGTTTCGCCTTCCGCGCATCGTAATTGCTGGATTAGTAGGATTAGGCCTTGGTGTTGCGGGTGCCGTTATTCAAGGGATTACGAGAAATGGGTTGGCGGACCCAGGTATTTTAGGCGTAAATGCCGGAGCAGGAACAGCGATTGTCATTTTTATGTTTTTCTTTCAAGGGCAATTAAAAAGCACAGACTGGGTTTCTATTATGATGATGCCAATGTTTGGTTTAGTAGGCGGATTAGGTGCAGCTATCATCATTTATCTGTTTTCTTGGAAAAACGGTAAATTAGATTCGCAGCGACTTTTATTAACAGGGATTGCAATTGGATCAGGATTTGGAGCCTTTTCTATGTACTTATCACTCAAAATGAAGTCAACTGATTTTGAAATGGCCGCAGTGTGGGTGTCTGGAAGCATATATAGTGCAAACTGGAAGTATATTGTGGCTATGTTACCATGGCTTATTATCTTAATTCCGCTTATACAAAAGAAAGCTTATTTATTAGATTTATTTCAATTGGAAGAAACGAGTATTACAAGTTTAGGTGTTTCAGTAGAAAGAGAGAAATCGATTTTACTATTAAGTAGTATCGGGCTTGTGAGCGCATGTGTTGCTGTTTCAGGGAGTATCGGTTTTATTGGCTTAATGGCACCGCATATAGCGAAAAGGCTTGTCGGTATTCAACATAAGTATATAATTCCTACGTGCGGCGTAATCGGAATGTTTCTTGTAATTGCTTCAGACTTTATTGCGAAAACAGTTTTTACACCTGTAGAGCTACCAGTTGGAATCGTTATTTCTATTGTCGGTGTACCGTATTTCTTATATTTACTTTATAAGGCGAAAGCGTAAGAGGAGGAATAAAAGTGAGTATTTTAAGTGCAAAAAATTTAGAAACAAGTTATGAAAAGCTTACAGTGTTTCGCGATTTAAATGTGGAAATACAAGAAGGAAAAGTAACGACAATTATAGGTCCAAACGGTTGCGGTAAATCGACATTGTTAAAAACAATGGGAAGAATTTTAAAACAAAAAAGCGGTAAAGTATATTTGCAAGGACAGGATTTACATACAATTCCAACGAAAGAAATTGCGAAGCAGTTAGCTTTACTCCCGCAAACTCCAATTGCACCAGGTGAGCTTAAAGTGGAAGAATTAATTTCTTATGGACGCTATCCACATCGAAATAACGTAAATAAGTTAACGACAAAAGATAAAGAAATGATTGATTGGGCATTAGATATAACGAAAACTTCTGAATTTCGAACGAGACAAATTGCAAATTTATCAGGTGGTCAAAGACAAAAGGTATGGCTAGCGATGGCATTAGCACAAGAGACAGAAGTGTTGCTATTAGATGAGCCAACTACATACCTTGATATGTCTCATCAATTAGATGTATTACAAATTGTGGAGAAGTTAAATAAAGAACATAATTGTACGGTTGTTATGGTATTACATGATATTAACCATGCATCAAGGTTTTCAGATGAAATTATTGCAATGAAGGAAGGAGAAATTGTTACAACTGGTAGCCCGGAAGAAATCATTACAAATGAAGTGTTAAAAGAAGTATTTCATATTGATGCACGTGTCATGATTGATCCGTATAACGGGGCTCCTGTTTGTTTCGGATATGATAGCGTTGTATCTGAAGAAGAAAAAATCGAAATATATGTAACAAGTTAAAAAAGAGGGGGAATAGGGTGAATACTACAGTTGAAAAACAGCAGATTATAACATCTAATACAGAGCAGTGGAAAATGTATTCAAAATTAGAAGGTAAGGAATATCAAATTCATATTTCAAAGCCGAGGCAACCAGCACCGGATTCAGGATATCCTGTCATTTACGTATTAGATGGCAATGCCTTTTTTCAAACATTTCATGAAGCAGTTAAAATACAATCAGTAAGAGCGGAAAAAACCGGTGTTTCACCAGCTATTATAGTAGGAGTGGGTTATCCAATTGAAGGCGCATTTTCAGGGGAAGAAAGGTGCTATGATTTTACGCCTAGCGTAATTTCAAAAGATGCCCCTTTAAAACCAGACGGTAAACCGTGGCCTAAAACAGGAGGAGCACATAATTTCTATACTTTTATTGAAGAAGAACTGAAACCACAAATTGAAAAGAATTTTGAGATTGATAAAAGTAAGCAAACGTTATTTGGACATTCTCTAGGTGGACTATTTGCTCTTTATATACTATTTACAAACTTAAATGCTTTTCAAAATTATTTTATTAGTAGTCCATCTATATGGTGGAATAATAAATCCGTACTTGAAAAAGAAGAGAACCTTATACATGAATTAAACAATGCTAAGTTTGAAACAGGAGTGTTCCTTACAGTTGGGTCACTAGAACGAGAGCATATGGTTGTAGGTGCAAATGAATTATCAGAGCGCCTTCTCCAAGTAAACCACGATAAACTTAAATTTAAGTTTTATGAAGCTGAAGGGGAGAATCATGCATCTGTTGTGCCGACGTCTTTAAGTAAAGGATTGAGGTTTATTAGTTACGTATAGGAAAAAAGGTTATGGATAAAACATTCCATAACCTTTTTTAATATGTAGAATTGTCCTTTTCGAAAGTTTTGTTTCAACTTTTCGTCTAAAGAGACAAAAAATTGTCACAAATCGGTCACAATTAGCATAAACATAAAATAGACGAAATGAACTTATTTCCAAAAAGGCTTGGTTTATTTCAATCATGATTCGTAGAGTTGAAAAAGCATGGATTAAAAGTTCACTATATTCCCAAGGAGGTAGATCGTATGAAAACAATTCTTGCTATCGCTGGACTTATTTGGGTTTTATCGCATGGCATCCCAATTTATGAAGGAGAACAAATTCGCAGTGCTCTGAATAAAAATTTTAATGAATATCATATCATTAATCGGCAAGATAATGTTGTGACAGTTCGAGTGAATGATTGTTTTCATACGGTAACCGTTGAAGGAACTTCAGTAGTGAATGATACAAAAGTATGTGATCAGCAATAATTATATATGGAAAGAAAAATTCTAGGGTTAAATATCTGAAAATTAAAATTGAAAAATTATAGACGAAGAATAAGCGGGGGCGGTTAATCCCCGCTTATTCTTGTTTCACTTTATTGAATTTTGATGAGAGATATAATGATTTTGTGACAAAAAGGAAAGGGTATACTGAAAATTGAGATTAAGAAGCTAATGAGTTGTTAAGAATAATCATAAAGTGTAAATATACTCTTATGGGGTATCATGCGTAGATATTTAATGCTATAATTGGTATACTCATAAAAAACAATTGTTTTATTGGATGAAGAGAAACTTTAAGAAGGTGATAATATGGATCATAAAGAGCATGAAGCAGTAACACATAGATCAGAAAAAGAAAAAGAACAGATTATAAATAGATTAAAGAGAATTGAAGGACAGGTCCGCGGTATTCAAAATATGATTGAAAATGATCGTTATTGCGTGGATATTTTAGTGCAAATTTCAGCGATTAATGCAGCGATGAAAAAAGTAGGAATGGGTGTATTAAAAAACCATACAAGTCATTGTGTTTCAGGTGCTATTAAAGATGGCAATGGTGACGAAGCAATTGAAGAATTAATGACTGTATTTGAACGTTTTTCAAAAGCGTAAAAACAAGCTAGTATGTCACTGGCTTGTTTTTTTGTTTACCTTCATAATAAGATCTCGGCGTATTGATGTGAAAAAGTGTGTGTAAAATAAACTTTTAGAAAATAATTGAAAAATCATGATATAAAACCATTGATTACCTTAGGGGGGTATGGTAAGATGTAATTGTGATTAACAAACAATGAATAAACAAGAGGAGGATTTTAAATGGAACAGTTAACATTACAGGTTGAAGGTATGTCTTGTGGACATTGTGTAAATGCTATCGAAAGCAGTGTGAAAGAGCTAAACGGTGTTGAACAAGTGAAGGTTCAATTAGCAGAAGGAACTGTTGAAGTTACTATCGACTCGTCTGCCGTAACATTAAAAGATATCGTTGCTGTAATCGAAGACCAAGGATACGATGTTCAATAATTATTTTTAGATATGGAAATAAATCGTACTTTAAATGAAGTACGATTTATTTTGCTAATCATTATACCTCATAAGGGTATATAGAGGTGAGAGACATGAATGAAAAAAAAGAGGCCAATCTTCAAATATCGGGAATGACATGTGCGGCATGTGCAAATAGAATTGAAAAAGGTCTAAAAAAAGTAGAAGGTGTTCATGAGGCAAATGTAAATTTTGCACTTGAAAAAACAAAAATAATGTACGATCCAACTAAAACAAATCCGCAACAGTTTAAAGAAAAAGTTGAATCGTTAGGATATGGAATTGTAAGTGAAAAAGCTGAATTTACTGTTTCAGGAATGACATGTGCAGCATGTGCAAATAGAGTTGAAAAGCGTTTAAATAAGTTAGATGGTGTGAACAAAGCGACAGTAAATTTTGCTTTAGAATCAGCTACAGTAGACTTTAATCCTGATGAAGTTAATGTAAATGAAATGAAGAGTGCGATTACGAAGCTAGGATATAAATTAGAAGTCAAACCAGATGATCAAGATGCATCAACTGATCATCGATTACAAGAAATTGAAAGACAAAAGAAGAAGTTTATTATTTCGTTTATTTTATCTTTCCCATTATTGTGGGCAATGGTTAGTCATTTCTCATTTACGTCGTTTATTTATTTACCAGATATGTTAATGAACCCTTGGGTGCAACTAGCACTTGCAACTCCTGTTCAATTTATCATTGGTGGACAGTTTTATGTTGGAGCTTATAAAGCGTTACGTAATAAAAGTGCGAATATGGATGTTCTCGTGGCGCTTGGAACGTCGGCCGCGTATTTCTATAGTGTATATTTAAGTATTCAATCTATTGGTTCTTCGAAACATATGACAGATTTATATTTTGAAACGAGTGCGGTACTTATTACATTAATTATTTTAGGTAAATTATTTGAAGCGAAAGCAAAAGGGCGCTCATCAGAAGCAATTAAAAAATTGATGGGTTTACAAGCGAAGACAGCTACAGTTGTGCGAGATGGAACAGAAATAAAAATTTTGATTGAAGAAGTAGTAGCTGGTGATATCGTCTATGTAAAGCCTGGTGAAAAAATACCAGTAGATGGTGAGATTGTAGAAGGAAAGTCAGCAATTGATGAATCGATGTTAACGGGTGAAAGTATTCCTGTTGATAAGTCAATTGGGGATGTAGTAATAGGTTCGACAATAAATAAAAATGGATTTTTAAAAGTGAAAGCAACTAAGGTAGGAAGAGATACTGCATTAGCTCAAATTATTAAAGTAGTAGAAGAGGCACAAGGTTCAAAAGCTCCTATTCAAAGGGTAGCAGATCAAATTTCAGGTATTTTCGTACCGGTTGTAGTTGTGATTGCGATTATCACATTTGCAGTATGGATGATATTTGTTACACCTGGTGATTTTGGCGGAGCACTTGAGAAAATGATAGCAGTACTTGTTATTGCTTGTCCATGTGCATTAGGTCTTGCAACGCCTACATCTATTATGGCAGGATCAGGAAGATCGGCTGAGTATGGTATTTTATTTAAAGGTGGAGAGCATTTAGAAGCAACGCACCGATTAGATACGGTTATTTTAGATAAAACGGGTACAGTGACAAATGGGAAGCCGGTATTAACAGATGTAATTGTAGCAGATGGATTCAATGAAAATGAACTGCTTAGATTAGTAGGGGCAGCAGAAAGAAATTCTGAACATCCGCTTGCAGAAGCGATTGTAGAAGGAATTAAAGAAAAGAAAATTGATATCCCAAGTTCAGAAACGTTTGAAGCGATTCCGGGATTTGGTATCGAATCAGTTGTAGAAGGAAAACACTTATTAATTGGTACACGTCGATTAATGAAGAAATTCAATATTGATATTGAAGAAGTTTTTAAATCAATGGAAGCGCTAGAACGAGAAGGAAAAACAGCAATGCTTATTGCAATCGATAAAGAATATGCTGGTATAGTTGCCGTTGCAGATACTGTGAAAGATACTTCAAAAGCAGCTATCGCAAGACTGAAAAAAATGGGTCTAGACGTTGTGATGATTACAGGAGATAATACACAAACTGCTCAGGCAATTGCAAAGCAAGTTGGTATTGATCACGTAATTGCAGAAGTATTGCCAGAAGGAAAAGCAGAAGAAGTGAAAAAACTGCAAACAAATGGTAAGAAAGTAGCGATGGTTGGAGACGGGATAAATGATGCTCCTGCTCTTGCTACAGCGAACATTGGTATGGCAATTGGAACGGGAACGGATGTAGCGATGGAAGCAGCGGATATAACGTTAATCCGTGGTGACTTAAATAGTATTGCTGATGCGATATTTATGAGTAAAATGACGATAAGAAATATTAAACAAAATTTATTCTGGGCATTAGCTTATAACGCGTTAGGAATTCCAATTGCGGCATTAGGTTTCTTAGCCCCTTGGGTTGCTGGAGCAGCGATGGCATTTAGTTCTGTATCCGTTGTATTAAATGCATTACGATTACAAAGAGTTAAATTAAAATCTTAAAAAGCTACATTAAGTAATTGAATAGAATTAAAAAACAATACTTGAATAAGTATTGTTTTTTTGTTCGTATAGAAATTAAAACGATATAATAAAGCAGAAATATAGAATCGTATGTAGTAGAAAAGTTAAGAGGTAGTTTGGTAAGGAGACTTATATATGTTAAAAGATATTATAATTAGAACATTCCAGAAAAAAGATTTAGATCAAGTATTACAATTGTTCTATGAAACAGTTCATACGGTTAATGCAAAAGATTATAATGAGTTACAGCTACAGGCGTGGGCACCGGAGCGACTAGATAGAGAAAATTGGTTACAGTCTTTAGAAAAGAATATTAGCTATGTAGCCGATCATAAAGGTATGATTGTGGGGTTTGGGGATTATAACGATGATCGTTACGTAGATCGTTTATTTACGCATAAAGATTATCAAGGGAAAAGAGTCGCTTCATACATACTACAGAAGTTAGAAAAAGAAGCAGTGAACCTAGGGCATAGGGAGATATATACAGAGGCGAGCATTACCGCAAAACCTTTTTTTGAAAGTAAAGATTTTATTTGCATAAAAGAACAAAAGAAACAGCATAATGGTCAGATTTTTATTAATTATGTTATGAAAAAATATCCTTCTCATAAATGAGAAGGATGTTTTTCATTATTTTACAGCTTCTTTTAGTTCTTTACCAGCTTTGAAAGCAGGTACTTTAGAAGCTGCGATTTGCATTTCTTCACCAGTTTGTGGGTTACGGCCTGTACGAGCAGCTCTTTCGCGAACTTCGAATGTACCGAATCCGATAAGTTGTACTTTTTCACCAGCAGCTAAAGTGTTAGTGATTGATTCTACTACAGTTTGTACAACTACAGTAGCTTCTTTTTGAGAAATCTCAGCATTTTGTGCTACGTTTTTAATTAATTCTGTTTTGTTCATGTTTTTCACCTCATATGTAAATAATGCTATTTAAGTTGTTATTATAACGTATAAAACATTCGAGAACAAGTGTACGTACATATATTCGCAAAAAAAATGAAATTTGTAATATTTTTAGGGTTCTTTATAGACATTCTATTTAAGCCGACAGAGATTTGTTCTTCATTTCAGTCTTCTCTTGATAAGAAGATAGTTTCTTATTATAAGATATGAAGTAAGGTAGTGCTACAAATAACATACCTCCTACTAAATTTCCAAAGAAAACAAAAATAAAGTTTGGAAAATATTCAGCCCAAGTGAAATGACCGGCAAAAATTGCGGTTGGGATGACAAACATATTTGCTACAACGTGTTGAAATCCAATCGCAACAAAAGTCATAACTGGGAACCAAATACCGATAATCTTTCCGATAAATTCTTTACTTCCCATACTGAGCCAAACAGCTAAACAAACGAGCCAATTACATCCGATTGCAGAAATAAATGCTTGCAATGGTGTATCTTGTAGTTTCGCTTGAGCGATAGAAATAGTTTTCGCTAAAAAAGCTCCTTCAGTTAAGCCAACGATATGACCGAAAAAATAGGCTACAAATACAGCTCCTATGAAATTGCTAAATGTAACAATAACTAAATTTCGTATGAAATAAAATAAAGTAATTTTCTTTTGGAGCCAGGCCATAGAAACTGTCATCATGTTACCAGTTACTAGTTCACCGCCTGCAAGAATAACGAGAATAAGACCAACAGGGAATACAGCAGCGCCTAGAAAACTAGAAAATGATCCCCAATATTTTGGCATTGTCCCAATAACATGAATATCGAGTAAATACCCTAATGCGATAAAAGCACCGCCAAAAAAACCGAGAATTAGCATAGGGAGTAATGATAAATGAGCTTTTTTCCTTCCGGAATTCGCAGCAAGTTCCGTAATTTCTTCTGGTGTAAATACAGACATGAATAACCCCTCCGTAATAAAATGATGGAATGAATAGAAAAAGATTCGAAAATATATGTATTATAAAAATATGGTATGACTTCTGTATAAAATTGTCAAAGTGAATAGGGAGGAAATTACATATTAATAACATTGTTCATGTTGTCACATTAATGTAACAATAAGGATTTAAAGTGTTTCTAGAGGTGAAAACATGAATACGAATCATGTAAAAAAAGAACGAAAAAAATCAATCGTAAAGATATTTATTATTAGTTTTATAAGTATATTAATGATACTAGTAAGTTTGTATTATTATGCGACAGAAATAGAACGAAAACTAGTAACAGTTACATGGAATGAAATAGAAGCTTCTGCAATTCCTAAAGAATTTAATAATAAAAAAATGTTACAGTTTTCAGATGTACATTTAGGGCCAGAGATTACATTGAAGCAACTTGAACATTTGGTGGAGAAGATGAATGAATTACATCCAGATATAGTAGTTTTTACCGGAGATTTAATAGATAAATTTGGTTCTTATAGTGCAGAAAGAGAGGAAGCGAAGGCTATTTTGCAGAAAATTTATGCTCCCTTAGGGAAATATGCTGTGTTTGGGAATCATGATAGGGGCGGGGGCGGTAGTTTATTTTACAAAAGATATATGGAGGAAGCTGGTTTTTCTGTATTAGTAAATGAAGTGCAGAAAATTAAAGTGGAAAACGGCAAATATATTACAATATCAGGTTTGGATGATTTTCTATTAGGGAAGCCGAAAATAGATTCAACTTTAAAAAACTTGAAACAAAATGATTTTAACATGTTATTAGTACATGAGCCGGATGTTGTAACCAAAATAAATCGTTACCCAGTTGATCTTCAACTGTCAGGACATAGTCACGGAGGACAAGTCCAAATCCCTTTTGTAGGTCCGTTAATTACTACCAAACTAGCTGAGAGCTATGTTGAAGGTATGTATGAAGTGGAGGGGAAGAGTAAGCAGTTATATTTATATGTAAATCGTGGTATTGGGACTACTAGGATGCCTGTTAGATTTTGTAGTGTACCTGAACTTTCAGTTTTTGTGTTGAAGCAAAAGAGTGACTAGAATATTTAACAATATGATTCGGAGGAACGTGCGATGTTGGGCGATGGAAAACAGTTTCTTGAAACTTTAGATGTGACAAAGTAGTTTTCATAAATAAAAAACAACAATAGGACCTATAAAGGGTCCTATTGCTGTTTTTATCCTGCATTGATTGCCCATAAATGTCCGATTGATGGGGGCTAATTATAGTTTTACTTTGTTATTTTTGCAAGGAAAGACCATCAAAATATGTTCTATAGTTATTTGAGAATTCGAAGTTGTTTTTTGCATCCCAATTAATAGACCAAGACATTAGGCCGCGGAATGCAGGATAGCCACTCTGGTTAGAAAGTTTATACTTTCCTCCGAACGGAACTCCTTTAATGATATAATTTAAAGCTTTTTTCATTTCAGTTGGCGAAATGTATCCACCACTTGGAGCTGCCGCTGGTGCTGCTGGAAGCCCAATCATGACTTGATCTGAACGAAGAGCTGGGAAAATGTTATTTGCATTACCACCTACAGGAAAACCATGTAAGAGCATATCTGCCATAGCGACCTCGTAGTCTGCAGTACCTTGATTGTAGTTATTACCGTCCATTCCAATCCCGCTACCAGCGTTGTAGTGTTGAACATGAATGTATGTTAGTTTATCTTTCACTCCGTAAATAATTGGTAAATATGCACCCCATATGCTTCCATATGCGCTATAACCGCCTTGAACATAAGCTGTTTCAGGAGCCATGCTTAATAGAAAATCTGGACCATAATGATCTGAGATTGTTCGAATAGCTGATATAAGATTTACGATTTGGGGAGTAGTTGGATTTTTGAAATTAGTATCATTTCCGTTTAAGTAAATACCTGATTCAAGGTCAATATCTATTCCATCAAAACCGTATTTATCGATTAGAGACTGTATGGAATTAATAAAACGATCCTTAGCGGCATTGTCAGGAAGTAAAACGACTCCATTTTGTCCACCTATTGAAAGAACTACTTTCTTTCCTTTACTTTTTAAATAAGAAATATCTGATTTGAAGTCTGCATCTGTACCATACACAGGAGAAAATTCAACAGTGGAACGATCACCACCAGTTTCACCAAAAGATACATTGATTACATCCCATTTTGGTGAAACGTCTTTTAATTTAATAATGCCAGTACCGTTATCAAAGTTATGCCAATATCCAACGAGTAATTTTGAACCTAAATTGTTTGCTGCTTGTGCTTGGAAAGGGGATAGCGGTAGAAGTAAGAACATTACTAAAATACAACAAAAAAATTTGAACTTGTTTAACATATCAACACTCCTATACAAAAAGTTGTCTAGATGTATAATCTTGTTTATTTAATAATATCTGAAAATTCTTTCTTTTGTAAGGGGACTATAATTTTCTCAACAATTGTGTATGGGAAAGTATTAAACCTAATGTAATAATTTTTGAAGAAGGTTGAATTGTAATTGTTAAATTCAGAATATTTTGATATATTTTGAAGTATAGGACAAAATCTTTCGCACAGTACTCTTACATAAGTTTCAAAATTTAGTTTGGAAGGGGATGTACAAGATTTGGATAAAAATCTAAAGAAAGACCTCAAAATACGCCACATTACAATGATTTCAATTGGCGGCGTAATAGGGGCTGGTTTGTTTGTTGGAAGTGGTGCAGTTGTACATTCGGCAGGACCAGGTTCTATCGTTTCATATGCATTAGCAGGACTTCTAGTCATTTTCGTCATGAGAATGCTAGGAGAAATGGCAGCTGTTAATCCGACAAGTGGTTCATTTGCAACGTATGCAAGAGAAGCGATTGGTCCTTGGGCGGGTTATACAATAGGCTGGTTATACTGGTTTTTTTGGGTAATTGTTATTGCAATAGAAGCCACAGCAGGTGCTGGTATTATCCAATATTGGATTCCACAAATACCGCTTTGGTTATTAAGTTTAATATTAACAATTTTATTAACGCTGACGAACGTTTTTTCGGTGAAATCATTTGGAGAGTTTGAATATTGGTTTTCTTTTATTAAAGTAATAAGTATTGTTTTGTTCCTTTGTCTAGGTCTTGCTGTTATTTTAGGATTTGTTCCAGGAACAGAAGCACCCGGCACTTCGAATTTAATTGGACAAGGTGGATTTATGCCAAACGGTATAAGTTCGGTCCTGCTTGGAATTACTGTTGTTATATTTTCATTTATGGGATCAGAGATTGTAGCAGTAGCCGCAGGTGAATCTGCAGAACCTGTAAAAGCAGTAAAAACAGCAACAAACAGTGTGATTTGGCGTATTCTTGTATTTTTTATTGGGTCTATAGCGGTAGTTGTCACGCTACTGCCATGGAATTCAGCAAACATATTAAAAAGTCCATTTGTAGCTGTACTTGAACATATAGGAATACCAGCGGCAGCACAAATTATGAATTTTATCGTTTTAACAGCTGTACTTTCTTGCTTAAATTCAGGCTTATATACAAATTCAAGAATGCTTTTTTCAATGGCAGAAAGAGGAGATGCTCCAAAGTCATTTTTAAAATTGAACAGTAGTGGTGTTCCCGTTCGAGCGGTTTTATTTGGAACTTTCTTCGCTTATATTGGAGTTGTGTTTAGTTACATTTCTCCAGATAAAGTCTTTTTGTTTTTAGTGAATGCATCTGGCGGGATTGCGTTACTAGTTTATCTCGTTATTGCAGTTTCGCATTTAAAGATGCGTAAAAAAATGGGGAAAGTAGAACAACAAAATTTGAAAGTGAAAATGTGGCTTTTTCCGTATGTAACGTATGTTACAATTGCTGCTATTATAGCAGTTTTAGTTGCGATGTTCGCAATTGATACTTTACGTTCACAAGCATTTTTAACAATGTTTGTTACTGTTCTTATAATACTTTCTTATTTTATTTTTAATAGAAATAAAAATATCACAGTTTTGCATCCTAAAAGTAAGAATGAGGAATCTGTTCGATTCTAATTTTCTTATTTTCGAAGAGAGTTACACCCAATCATTGCTATAAAAGAATCATATATAATCATAGAAACAAGTAATTACTATTGTCATAGTGAATATAAACTTTTTTCTTGACTTTTTATACGAAGGCGAGCAAAATGGTAAAAAAGGAAGGGGGGATGATGATGGAAGAGTATGTATTAGAGCTGTATAACCTGTTATATACGACAGAATGGCAAGATATTGTTTCGTTTCTAGGAATCGTATTTTGCATGAAAATTGTAATTGTATATATGGAAGAGCAAGGTATGTTCTATTCCTTCTCATCTCCGTTCGATGTGCAGCGCGAGCCGTTGCTAAACTATGCCAATGTGAATTACGAACAATTTCCTTTTGTAGTTTTCTTTATGATTCGATTTATTACAGCAATTGTAAGGAAAAAGGAAAGTGACGATGAAGAGTGCCACTCAACTTGTAATATAGCGAATGTTTTTTAAGCTAAATACAAGGAGGAGATTTATATGTGGTTTCGATTTCTTATGATTGGTTTCTTTTCATTAACAGCAATTTCATTAATGGGATATCAAGTGTCTGAAATTTTTCAAGCATATAGCGATACATTTTTTAACAAAAACTAATCGCATTGCTATTTGAATAATAAAGCGATAAAATCCTTCTTAAGAAGTTTTATTAAGAAGGATTTTTTTCTTTGTCTTGTCTTGCTGTGTCAAACTATTGTCACATTTACACTGTGAATAATATGTTAAAATAGTGAGGTTATGTATACATACTTGAAGGAAGAGGGAGTGACCATTTTGGTGGATCAATCAACAAATCAGAAAAGCTATGCTCCTATTGTGATAACGCTTTCTGTAATTGTAAATGCGATTATTTTATTTTTGTTCTTTGGACCTGTTGGCTATGAAGGAGAAGTACATTTTGATGTAACGATTTTACCAATGTTAAACGCGATTTTTAATAGCTTTACGTTCGTATTTTTATTAGCAGCGTTATTCTCTATTATTAAAAAGAATGTGAAAATGCATCGTGGTTTTATCCTTGCAGCATTTACGACAACTTTACTATTTTGTGTGTCGTATTTATCGTATCATTACTTAGCACCGGCAACACATTTTGGCGGAGAAGGATTCATTAAATATGTGTATTTCATCATTTTAATTACACATATTATCCTAGCAGCAATTATCGTACCACTTGCATTGTTTGCGCTTGTATTTGGTTTTACAAATCAATTAACACGTCACCGTAAAATTGTACGTTGGACGATGCCGATTTGGTTATATGTAAGTTTATCTGGTGTTATTGTTTACTTAATGATCTCACCTTATTACCAATAAAAAAATCTCAGCCTGTAGGCTGGGATTTTTTTATTAAGCAAATATTTTTGTGAAATGAAAAAAATATGGTATACAAAAGTATAGTTGCTTTTCATATAGAAGGGATGGTAAAGAAATATGCAAAATTTTGTATTTCGTAATCCAACGAAACTTATTTTCGGTAAAGGTCAATTAGAACAGTTAAAAACTGAAATTCCACAGTTCGGTAAAAAAGTTCTTCTCGTATACGGGGGAGGCAGCATTAAAAGAAACGGTATTTATGATAATGTAATTTCTATTTTAAAGGATATTAATGCAGAAGTATTTGAATTAACAGGTGTTGAACCGAATCCACGTGTATCAACTGTAAAGAAAGGGATTCAAATTTGTAAAGAGAATGGTGTTGAATTTATTTTAGCAGTTGGTGGAGGAAGTGTAATCGACTGTACGAAGGCAATTGCAGCTGGTAGTAAGTACGATGGAGATGTATGGGATATTGTAACGAAAAAAACATTTGCTAATGAGGCATTACCATTTGGTACTGTACTTACTCTTGCAGCAACAGGATCTGAAATGAATGCAGGCTCGGTAATTACAAACTGGGAAACGAATGAAAAGTATGGATGGGGTAGCCCGGTTACTTTCCCGCAGTTTTCGATTTTAGATCCAGTTCATACTACTTCTGTACCGAAAGATCAAACAATTTACGGTATGGTAGATATTATGTCGCACGTATTAGAACAATATTTCCATCATGGAACGAATACAGAACTACAAGATCGTTATTGTGAAGCTGTTTTAAAAACAGTAATTGAGACAGCTCCTAAGCTTTTAAGTGATTTAGAAAATTATGAGCATAGAGAAACTATTTTATATTGTGGTACTATGGCGTTAAACGGCATTTTAGCAATGGGAGTAAAAGGAGATTGGGCGACTCATAATATTGAGCATGCAGTTTCTGCTGTTCATGATATACCACACGGGGGTGGCCTTGCGATTTTATTCCCGAACTGGATGAAGCATGTTGTAGAGGAAAATGTAAGTCGTTTTAAACAGTTTGCTATTCGAGTATTCAATGTAGAAACAGATGGAAAGACTGATCGAGAAATTGCGTTAGAAGGAATTCAGGCGTTACGTCAATTTTGGACTTCAATTGAGGCGCCAGTAACATTATCTGATTACGCTATTGGAGAAAATGAAATTGATTTAATGGCGGATAAAGCGATGGCGTATGGTGAATTTGGTAACTTTAAAAAATTAAATAAAGATGATGTTTTAAGTATATATAAAGCTTCTTTATAAGTGAATTTAGAAAAGAAACCTATTTGATTGTTTGATCGAATAGGTTTCTTTTTGCTGTTTATAAACGTTTTTGGGTGTTTTTGATTATTTTTGATTGTTTACGGTTGATTTTTGTGACCGTTTTCATTATACTGTAATCAAAGAAGAGGTGAATAAAATGTTAACTCCTGAACGTCATCAAATGATATTGCAACTTGTAAAAGAACAGAAAGTTGTAAAATTACAGCAATTAGTTGAAAGAACAGAAAGCTCTGAATCGACAATTCGCCGTGATTTAGCGCAATTGGAAAAGCAAAGGTTATTAAAAAGAGTTCATGGTGGTGCCGCTGTTTTAACAGGAAAAGGGCAAGAACCAACGATGGTTGAAAAATCATCCAAAAACATTCAAATAAAACAACAAATTGCTAAGTATGCGGCTAGCGTTATTGAACAAGGTGATTGTATTTATTTAGATGCAGGAAGTACAACATTTGAAATGATTCCATTTTTAATAAATAAAGATGTTACTGTCGTTACGAATGGACTTATGCATATTGAAGCTTTAGTTGAAAATAATATTCGTGCGTATTTACTAGGCGGAATGATGAAGAGTAGGACGAAAGCTTTAATCGGTGCTATGGCACAGGAAAGTATGCAGAAGTATCGTTTTGATAAATGTTTTTTAGGTGCAAATGGTGTACATGAACAGCTTGGCTTTACAACGCCAGATCCAGAAGAAGCGCTCTTAAAACAAATGGCATTAACATTAGCAAACGAAGGATATTTCTTAATTGATGAAAGTAAGTTTTCAGAAGTTGCATTTGCGAAAATTGCAAATGTTGAAGATGCAAATATTATTACAAACCATTTAGAAATTGATTTAGAAAAATATAAAAGACAAACCAATGTAATTGAGGCTGATAAACAATGATCTATACAGTTACTTTAAACCCATCTATTGATTATGTAGTGCAAGTTTCTTCTTTTGATTTAGGAACAATAAATCGAGCGGAAAAAGATATGAAGTTTCCTGGAGGAAAAGGAATTAATGTTTCTCGTGTTCTTCAGCGTTTAGGTGTTAAAAATATAGCACTTGGATTTACTGGTGGATTTACTGGTCAATTTATTAAAGAGGTATTACAGACGGAAGGTGTAACAACAAACTTCGTCCAAGTAGATGAAGATACTCGCATTAATGTGAAAATAAAAGGGGAAGAAGAAACAGAATTAAATGGCCAAGGTCCTATTGTAACAAAAGAGCAGTTCGAACAGTTAATGAAAAAAATTGAGAGTATGCAACCTGGAGATTGTGTTGTACTTGCTGGGAGTGTACCGGTTTCTATTCCAAGTACCTTTTACGAATCAATTGCTGCGTTTGGAGCTGAAAAAGGTATTCGTGTAGTAGTAGATGCAAGTGGAAGTGCACTGCAACATGTAATTAAAAATAAGCCATTTTTAATTAAGCCAAATCATCATGAACTTGGTGAGTTGTTTGGAGTGGAGCTTTCAACAGTAGAGGACGTTTTACCTTATGGAAGAAAATTAATTGAACAAGGTGTAAAATACGTTATCGTATCGATGGCTGGAGAGGGAGCTTTATTATTTACGGCAGAAGGTATATATGAAGCGACTGTTCCAAAAGGTGTTGTAATTAATTCAGTTGGGGCCGGGGATTCTCTTGTTGCAGGGTTTGTAGGCAAATATGAACAGACAAAAGATATTGAAAAGGCATTTCAATACGGCGTTGCAACAGGGAGTGCAACAGCATTTTCAGCTGATTTATGTAAGAAGGAAAAAGTAGAAGAATTATTGTCGCAAGTAATTGTAGCTAAGCGATAGGGGGAAGCAACATATGAAAATTACAGAACTATTAAAAAGGGATACAGTCATTATGGATTTGACAGCTTCAAATAAAGAAGCTGTCATAGATGAATTAGTTGAGAAATTAAACGGGGCAAATCGTTTAAATAGTAAAACGGAATTTAAAGAAGCTATTTTAAAGCGGGAGTCCCAAAGTACGACTGGAATAGGGGAAGGTATTGCAATACCTCATGCGAAGACAAAGGCTGTTAAACAACCATCGATTTGTTTTGGTAGAAGTGTAAGCGGTATCAATTATGAGTCGCTTGACGGACAGCCAGCACACTTATTCTTTATGATTGCTGCAAGTGAAGGAGCGAATAATACTCATTTAGAAACGTTGTCTCGTTTATCGACATTATTAATGGATGAAGGATTTCGCAAGCAACTATTAGAAGCAAAGGATGAAAGTGAGCTTCTTCAACTATTTGATGAAAAAGAGAATGAAAAAGAAGAAGAGATTGAAGTCGCAAAACCAGAAGGAAATGAACCGTACGTACTTGCTGTTACAGCTTGTCCAACTGGAATCGCTCACACATATATGGCAGCGGATAGCTTAAAAGCAAAAGCGACAGAGTTAGGAATAGCGATTAAAGTTGAAACAAACGGATCAACAGGTATTAAAAACGGTTTAACGAAAGAGGATATTGAACGTGCAACAGCTATTATTGTTGCGGCGGATAAACAAGTAGAAATGAATCGTTTTGCTGGTAAACATGTCATTCAAGTGCCAGTTGCTGATGGGATTCGAAAAACGGAAAATCTGCTTAAGCGAGCTGTCAAACAAGATGCACCAATCTTTAAAGGTGTAAAAGAGGACGGGAAATCAGAAAGTATTGAGGGAGAAAAAGGATTAGGAATTTATAAGCATTTAATGAGCGGTGTAAGTAATATGCTTCCATTCGTTGTTGGCGGCGGGATTTTAATAGCGCTAGCGTTTTCGTTTGGTGGTATAAAGGCGGAAGGTCCTTTAGCTGAATTGTTCATGTCAATTGGTGGAGGAAAAACAGGTGCGTTTTTATTCCTTGTACCAATTTTAGCTGGATTTATTGCAAGTTCTATTGCTGATCGTCCTGGTTTTATGCCTGGTGTTGTAGGTGGATTTTTAGCGGCGAATGCGAATGCTGGATTTTTAGGTGGGTTAATTGCTGGTTTCTTAGCTGGATATATTGTTTTAGGGTTGAAAAGATTATTTTCAGGACTACCAGTACAATTAGAAGGAATTAAACCTGTATTGTTATATCCAGTCTTTGGATTATTGATTACAGGAGTTGTAATGCAAAAAGTAGTAATTCCGCCTGTAGTAGCATTAAATGAAATGTTGACAGGGTGGTTAAATGGTTTAAACGGTACGAATGCTATATTACTAGGTCTTATTTTAGGTGGTATGATGGCAATTGATATGGGGGGGCCAATTAATAAAGCGGCATTTACGTTTGGTATTGCTGCAATAGAAGCACAGAATTTTGGAGTGCACTCAGCAGTTATGGCTGGTGGGATGGTACCGCCACTTGCGATTGCATTCGCAACTACATTCTTTAAATCAAAGTTTACAGAAGCGGAACGTAAATCTGGTTTAACCAATTATATTATGGGAGCATCGTTCATTACAGAAGGTGCGATTCCGTTTGCTGCTGCAGATCCGGTTCGAGTAATCGTAAGTTGTGTTGTTGGTTCAAGTATTGCAGGTGCGTTATCTATGTTATTCCAAATTACATTACCGGCACCGCATGGTGGATTATTTGTAATAGCGTTAGTAAATAAACCGTTACTATATATTTTCTCTATATTAATTGGAACAATTGTTTCGGCTGTTATGCTAGGTGTTTGGAAAAAGAAAGTTCAATAACAAATAAAAAGAGAGCAGTTTTTAGTAGCTGCTCTCTTTTTATTACAAAAAAATAGGTTAACAATTGAATATTGATGTTTTTTGGTAAAAGATGTAACGAATTGTGAATTTTTTGTAACAAAAAAGTAACACTGTAATTTTTTCTGGAAAAAAGTTCTTGTGCTCGTATATGAAAAATATATGAAAACCACTGGAGATTGTATGAGGAATACATTTTATTAATATGGAAATTTATGTTACAACTCGTTAATCGTATATTACGAATGCTTTGTAATTGTGTGATTTCTAAAAATTCTAAAAATCTGTTGCTATAATGAAAATACGAAAACAAAGCAAATGGAGGCTATTCATGAAAAAATTATTAGGTATAGCAACAGCAGCAGTTTTTGGTCTTGGGATTTTTGCGGGTTCTGCTAAAGCGGAAACAATTGTAACAACAGACGTATTAAATGTTAGAGAAAACCCAAATGTAGAGTCAAAGCTTGTAGGTAAAGTGTTCAGTGGGAATACACTAGATGTTATAAATACAGAAAATGGATGGACAAAAATTAAGTTGAACGGTAAGGAAGCGTTTGTAAGTGCCGATTTTACAAAGAGCACATATTATGTAACGGCAGGCGTATTAAATGTTCGTGCTGGAGCGAATACTGATTCTGAAATTTTAGGTAAACTTAATAAAAATGATGTGATTGAAACGACGAATCAAGTTCAAAATGAATGGTTACAATTCGACTACAATGGAAAAGTTGGATATGTTCACGTGCCATTTTTAACAGGAACAGCACCTGTGATCGAAAAGAAAGAGGTTGTAGCTCAAGAAGAAGCGCCAGCTAGAACAAATACGCCAGTTAAAAATAATACAGTGGTTAAGAATAAAGAGTCTGTTAAGAGTAACGATTCTATTAAGAATGTAGAATCAAGTAAACCTGTGGTAAAAGAAAAACCGGCTGCAAAACCAGTTGCAAAATCTACTGAAACAAGTGCGCCTACTGGTAGTCGTGAAATTACAGTAGAAGCGACGGCATATACAGCAGATCCGAGTGAGAATGGTTCGTATGGTGGTCGTGTATTAACTGCAATGGGGCATGATTTAACAGCAAATCCAAATATGAAAGTAATTGCTGTTGATCCGAAAGTAATTCCGCTTGGATCAAAAGTATGGGTAGAAGGATATGGAGAAGCGATTGCTGGAGACACTGGTGGTGCGATTAAAGGAAATCGTATTGATGTATTAGTCGGTTCAGATGGTAGTGCTAATAGCTGGGGGCGCAAATCTGTAAAAGTGAAAGTTATACAATAGGTTATCGATATTAATATAAAAAGCGGTTGCTTGAAACTATGTAAGCAGCCGCTTTTTATGGATTATTGAAATGGATAAATAGTTTTACCTGTAATAATTTTATATGCACTGCAAAATTGCGTTTGTATATATTCTGTATTTTTATTTTCTGGATGTAATGTTGTTTCATGGAGAGTAGAATGAAAAGCCCGTAGTAAACAATTTAGGGCGAAGTATAATTCCTCTTGTGAACAATTTTGTTCTTTTGTAGAAGTGGCTAAAATGAGGTCTTTTGTCAAAGATGAAAAATTGATGGTGGATTGTTTCATAGTTAACTCATCCTCTCGAAACTATTTTTATCATGTATATGCAGAATTGGACAAACTATGTTCTTTTTTCTGTATAATTTCATGTACCGAAATGAAAGAACTTGCAATCATGCCGTTAAAATTGGTAAGATTGGGTATAATCAATAGATGGAGTATATTACATAAAGAGAGTTGAATGATATGGGAGAAGTGCAACGTGAAAAAGTTGCTGTCATCATTGGACCAACTGCTGTTGGAAAGACGAAGTTAAGTATCGATCTTGCCAAAGCGTTGAACGGTGAAATTATTAGTGGTGATTCCATGCAGATCTATCGAACGATGGATATTGGAACTGCAAAGGTAACAAAAGCAGAGATGGACGGAATTCCACATTATATGATCGATATAAAAAATCCGGAAGATTCATTTTCTGTCGCGGAATTTCAAGAACGTGTTCGCAAGCATATTCGAGAAATTACAGAACGTGGTAAATTACCAATTATAGTTGGTGGGACCGGTCTTTATATACAATCTGTTTTATTCGATTATCAGTTTACAGATGATGCTGGTGATGTGATATACCGAGAGCAAATGGAAAAGTTAGCTTTAGAACGCGGTGTGGAATATGTACATAAAAAATTGCAAGAAGTAGATCCAGAAAGTGCGGAGCGTATTCATGCAAATAATGCACGACGTGTCATTCGGGCGTTAGAAATTTTCCACATGACGGGTGAAAAAATGAGTGACCAAATTGAGAAACAAGAAAAAGAGTTACTCTATGATGTTTCATTAATTGGCTTGACAATGGATCGAGAAATGCTATACGATCGCATTAACTTACGAGTGGATTTGATGATGGAACAAGGCCTATTAGAGGAAGTAGAAGGGCTGTATAATAGAGGGATACGAGATTGTCAATCTATTCAAGCGATTGGATATAAAGAAATCTATGATTATTTTGAGAATCGAGCCTCTTTAGAAGATGCGGTGTCACAATTAAAGACGAATTCGCGTCGTTATGCAAAACGTCAATTAACGTGGTTCCGTAATAAAATGGATGTCACGTGGTTTGATGTTACAGACGGTGAAAAAACGTCAGAAATTTTACGATACATAGAAGGAAAGTTACAAGTAAAGTCGAATAATAGTAAGTAGAGAAAAAGAGGAGGATTCGACATGAAGCAATCAATCAATATTCAAGATCAGTTTTTAAATCAACTCCGTAAAGAAAATACGTTTGTTACGCTGTACTTATTAAATGGTTTCCAGCTTCGTGGACTAATTAAAGGATTTGATAATTTTACAGTCCTGCTGGAAACAGAAGGTAAGCAGCAGCTTATTTATAAACATGCAATTTCTACATTTGTACCACAAAAAAATGTTTCAATTGAATTAGAATAGTAATGAATTATTGTACATAACAAAAAAGAGCGAGTTTCCTCGCTCTTTTTTTATTTGTCATAAACAATATATGATGAAATTTAAGCGATTCTAAATACAGTAAGGCGGATATTAGTATTTCCTGTCGCAGGGATCGTAATCTCATTAAGAGTAGATTGAACAGAAATTCTTGCACCAGCTGCTAATGTTTCGATTGTAGTAAATGAAAGTGAGTCGCCTATTAAATTTGAAGAGAAATTATCAGTTGCGACTGCTCCATTAATTGAAATGCCTACTCCGAGTGGAGCGCATCCTGGCGCAGTTGTAGAAATGGATACGCTAATTACATAAATACCACCGTTAATAACAGTAACTGTATCTGTGCCGTTGAAGATAATATTGTTTACGTTAATTGCAGTACTAAAAATAAAGTTATTAAATTGCAGTACTGTTTGCTGAATATTGTTTGTTACAACAATTGTTGCTATAGGGAAGCTAGGTCCAGTTGGCCCAGTAGGTCCGGTAGGTCCACCAGAAGGTCCAGTAGGTCCAGTAACTCCTATGCCAGTAGCGCCGGTAGCACCCGTTGGTCCTTGAATGCCTTGAGGTCCGGTAGCGCCCGTGTTACCTTGAACACCCTGAGGTCCAGTAGCACC
>NZ_QPET01000019.1:2500-4713 GCF_008368855.1 Bacillus sp. TE8-1
AACCAGGTGATCTACCCATGTCCAGGGTGAAGTTCAGGTAACACTGAATGGAGGCCCGAACCCACGCACGTTGAAAAGTGCGGGGATGAGGTGTGGGTAGCGGAGAAATTCCAATCGAACCTGGAGATAGCTGGTTCTCCCCGAAATAGCTTTAGGGCTAGCCTTAAGTGTAAGAGTCTTGGAGGTAGAGCACTGATTGGACTAGGGGTCCTCATCGGATTACCGAATTCAGTCAAACTCCGAATGCCAATGACTTATCCTTAGGAGTCAGACTGCGAGTGATAAGATCCGTAGTCAAAAGGGAAACAGCCCAGACCGCCAGCTAAGGTCCCAAAGTGTGTATTAAGTGGAAAAGGATGTGGAGTTGCTTAGACAACTAGGATGTTGGCTTAGAAGCAGCCACCATTTAAAGAGTGCGTAATAGCTCACTAGTCGAGTGACTCTGCGCCGAAAATGTACCGGGGCTAAATACACCACCGAAGCTGCGGATTGATACCAATGGTATCAGTGGTAGGGGAGCGTTCTAAGGACAGTGAAGTCAGACCGGAAGGACTGGTGGAGTGCTTAGAAGTGAGAATGCCGGTATGAGTAGCGAAAGACGGGTGAGAATCCCGTCCACCGAATGCCTAAGGTTTCCTGAGGAAGGCTCGTCCGCTCAGGGTTAGTCAGGACCTAAGCCGAGGCCGACAGGCGTAGGCGATGGACAACAGGTTGATATTCCTGTACCACCTCTTTATCGTTTGAGCAATGGAGGGACGCAGAAGGATAGAAGAAGCGTGCGATTGGTTGTGCACGTCCAAGCAGTTAGGCTGATAAGTAGGCAAATCCGCTTATCGTAAAGGCTGAGCTGTGATGGGGAAGCTCCTTATGGAGCGAAGTCTTTGATTCCCCGCTGCCAAGAAAAGCTTCTAGCGAGATAAAAGGTGCCTGTACCGCAAACCGACACAGGTAGGCGAGGAGAGAATCCTAAGGTGTGCGAGAGAACTCTGGTTAAGGAACTCGGCAAAATGACCCCGTAACTTCGGGAGAAGGGGTGCTTTCTTAACGGAAAGCCGCAGTGAATAGGCCCAAGCGACTGTTTAGCAAAAACACAGCTCTCTGCGAAGCCGTAAGGCGAAGTATAGGGGGTGACACCTGCCCGGTGCTGGAAGGTTAAGGAGAGGGGTTAGCGTAAGCGAAGCTCTGAACTGAAGCCCCAGTAAACGGCGGCCGTAACTATAACGGTCCTAAGGTAGCGAAATTCCTTGTCGGGTAAGTTCCGACCCGCACGAAAGGTGTAACGATTTGGGCACTGTCTCAACCAGAGACTCGGTGAAATTATAGTACCTGTGAAGATGCAGGTTACCCGCGACAGGACGGAAAGACCCCGTGGAGCTTTACTGTAGCCTGATATTGAATTTTGGTACAGTTTGTACAGGATAGGCGGGAGCCATTGAAACCGGAGCGCTAGCTTCGGTGGAGGCGCTGGTGGGATACCGCCCTGACTGTATTGAAATTCTAACCTACGGGTCTTATCGACCCGGGAGACAGTGTCAGGTGGGCAGTTTGACTGGGGCGGTCGCCTCCTAAAGTGTAACGGAGGCGCCCAAAGGTTCCCTCAGAATGGTTGGAAATCATTCGTAGAGTGCAAAGGCATAAGGGAGCTTGACTGCGAGACCTACAAGTCGAGCAGGGACGAAAGTCGGGCTTAGTGATCCGGTGGTTCCGCATGGAAGGGCCATCGCTCAACGGATAAAAGCTACCCCGGGGATAACAGGCTTATCTCCCCCAAGAGTCCACATCGACGGGGAGGTTTGGCACCTCGATGTCGGCTCATCGCATCCTGGGGCTGTAGTCGGTCCCAAGGGTTGGGCTGTTCGCCCATTAAAGCGGTACGCGAGCTGGGTTCAGAACGTCGTGAGACAGTTCGGTCCCTATCCGTCGTGGGCGTAGGAAATTTGAGAGGAGCTGTCCTTAGTACGAGAGGACCGGGATGGACGCACCGCTGGTGTACCAGTTGTTCTGCCAAGGGCATAGCTGGGTAGCTATGTGCGGAAGGGATAAGTGCTGAAAGCATCTAAGCATGAAGCCCCCCTCAAGATGAGATTTCCCATAGCGTAAGCTAGTAAGATCCCTGAAAGATGATCAGGTTGATAGGTTCGAGGTGGAAGCATGGTGACATGTGGAGCTGACGAATACTAATAGATCGAGGACTTAACCATATAATATGTAGC